>JAEUOE010000069.1 GCA_016790885.1 Dechloromonas sp.
AAAAACTAGGGCAAAAACTAGGTCAACGCCGGAAATGACAAGGTTATACGGGGTTCAGCAGGCGTACTTCGCGCTGCGGGAAGGGGATGGCGATGCCGTGTTCCTTGAACGAGCGCCAGATGGCGAAATTCACATCGGACACGATATTGCCCTTGCCCTCTTCCGGATCATCGATCCAGAAACCGACCTCGAGATTGATGGCGCTATCGGCAAACTGGGTCAGGAAGACCTTGGGTGCCGGCTCGGCCAGCGCACGCGGTTGCGCCTTGGCGGCCTCGGCCATCAGCCGGGTGGCGAGGTCGAGATCGGTGTCGTAGGCGACGCCGACGCTGGTTGCCAGGCGGATCCGCGAATTGGAGTAGGTCTGGTTCTGGACGGTGGTGCCGATCAGCGTCTCGTTGGGCACGATGAATTCGTTGCCGCCCGGGTGCTTGAGCACGGTGTAGCGCGTCGTGATCTGCGTCACCTCGCCGCCGTCGGCGCCGACCTGGACGATGTTGCCGATGCGGATCGAGCGGTCGAGCAGGATGATGAAACCGGAAACGTAGTTGCTGGCGATTTTCTGCAAGCCGAAGCCGAGGCCGACACCGAGGGCGCCGGTGAATACCGAGAGTGCGGTCATGTCGATGCCGACCATGGCCAGGCTGGCGAGGATGGCGACCACGGTCAGCACGGCCTTGGCCACCCGGACACCGACGATGCGCAGGTTGGCATCCAGCGCATGCAGGCGCATCAAACGGGCTTCGATGACCCCGGCGACCCACAGCGCGAAGACCACGGTCAGGAAGATGGTGACGATGCCGCGCAGTACCGTCCACAAATCCACATGCTGTTTGCCGATGTGGAACTGGACCTTCTCCATGGCGTCGATGACGTAGGGCGCGAGGTCGGTGATGTAAAGCGCCAGCCAGCCCCAGACCATGGCGGCGATGATGCGTTCCCACGCGGTCAGCCACGTCGCCTGCGGAAAAGCCTGGCGCAGCACGAAGATGACGCCGCGCACCAGGGCCATCGAGCCGAGCAGCGGCATGGCCAGCTTGAGCAGATGGGTATGCAGAAAGTTGTCGAGCGTGGTGAGGGCGATGCCGGTGAGCACCATGCCGGTCAGCGGAAAGGCCAGGCGGGCGCTGGCATCGTTCAGGCGGCCCGAGCCTTCTTCATGACGGCTGCGCCACCAGCGGGCGATGAGCAGCGCCGAGCCGATGCAGGCGAGCAGCGCAACAACCTGCCAGATGAAATCCGGCTCGCGAATGTCGGCCAGCAGATTATTGATCAGGCGCAGGGCCTGGCTTTTCTCGCTCATGCCTTACGCTCCATTGCCGCGGCAAAGAAACCGTCGGTGTTGTGCTTGTGCGGCAGCAGGCGCAGCACGTCACCCTCACAGGCGATGCCCTGCTTGCCGAGCACGGCCGAAGCCGGCAGCAGGCTGAAATCGGGATGCTTTTCAAGGAAGGCAGCCACGATCTCATCGTTCTCGGCACTGAGCAGGCTGCAGGTGGCATAGACCAGGCGGCCACCGGGGCGCACCAGCGTGGCCGCAGCAGCGAGGATGGCGGCCTGCTTGACGGTCAGTTCGGCCACCGACTTTTCATCCTGCCGCCACTTGAGATCCGGATTGCGGCGCAGGGTGCCGAGACCGGAGCACGGCGCGTCGACCAGCACGCGGTCGGCCTTGCCGGCCAGGCGCTTGATCTTCTGGTCGCGCTCATGCTCGATGCGCGCCGGGTGCACGTTGGAGAGGCCGGAACGGGCGAGGCGCGGCTTGAGGTTGGTCAGCCGCTTGTCGGACACGTCGAAGGCATAGAGGCGGCCGGTATTGCGCATCAGCGCGCCGAGCAGCAGCGTCTTGCCACCGGCGCCGGCGCAGAAATCGACCACCATTTCGCCACGCTTCGGTTCGAGCAGGAAGCCGAGCAACTGGCTGCCCTCGTCCTGCACCTCGAAAGCGCCTTCCAGGAAAAGCGGGTGCTTGGCGAGGGCCGGCTTGTCGCGCAGGCGGACGGCGAGCGGCGACAAGGCGCCCGGGGTGGCGGCGATGTCGTCGGCCGCCAGCTTGGCGAGCAGCGTGTCGCGGTCGCCCTTCAGCGTATTGACGCGCAGGTCGAGCGGGGCCGACTGGTTCATCGCCCGGGAAAGTGCCAATACCTCGTCGGCACCGAATTGCTGCTCCAGCCGTGCATAGAGCCAGTCCGGCAGGTCGCAGCGCACGGCCGGCGGCAGGTCGGCTTCCGGTACGGCCTTGGCGGCGGCCAGCCATTCCTCCTCGCTGGCCTTGAGCACCGGCGCCAGTTCGCGCTGGCTCCAGCCGCGAACGATGGCCAGCGTGGCGAGCAGGCGACGACGGTCGGAGAGCTGGCCGGCACAGCGCGCTTCGATGCTGCGCCCGCGGCGCAATACGGCAAACACCGTTTCGGCAACGAAGGCCCGGTCGGCGTGGCCGAGCTGGCGATGTTCGCGGAAATAACGCGAAACGACGGCATCGGCCGGGTGATCGAAACGCAGCAACTGGCCGAGGACGGCCTCGGCGTGGGCAAACAGGGCGGGTGTGAAACGGGCTTTCATGGGGTTCCTAGTTCGGTGGCGATCTGCTCGAAAACGTCACCTTTCTTGTCGGTAAAGCGTATTTTAACCGGCAGCCGGTGATGATCGAGGGCGAGCCAGATCTCCGTAACGCTGTCGGTCATCGCACGCAGGTGCAAGGTGCGGAAATGGCCGGCCGGCGTGTCGATATCTTCCTCGCCCAGCGCGTCGAGGGCGTAGCGCTCGTATTTCTTGCCGGTCACCACGCCGAGGGTGGCGCCGGATTCCGGCTGGCGCACATAGGCCAGGTGGTAGTTGAGGGACAGTATGTCTTGGGTACCGGGGGCCACCGGCCGCGCCTGGCCATCTCGCGAAAGCAGCACCTGCGGTGCCGACCAGTCGAATTCGGCGTTCTCGTTGGCATCCTTGCCGTTCTTGCGCGTCAGGTAGTGCTCGGGCTGCAGGCCGCCGGCAACCAGGCGGCCACGACTTTCGTTCTCGAAGCGAACCGGCTTGAACAGGCCGACCAGACCGCTCGTTTCGGTCATCCCGAACAGGCGGTAGCGACCATCCTCGGTGAATTCCCAGCGATGCTCCGCCCGGCCGACCTGAAAGCCCTGGCTGCCCATGAAGATGGCGAAGCGGATGACGCCGGTGGCCGGCAGCAGTGGCCTGACCGGTTCGGGGGTCGATTCGGCGACCAGCACCGTCTTTTCAGCCGCTGCAGAAAGCTCGGGCTCGGGCTGCATTGGCCCTGCCTCGGCAGCCGCGGGTGGCAGGGGCGTGGCCAAACGCCTGGCTTTGGGCCGTGGCTTGGCGGCAGCTTTGGTTTCAGGCAAACGCGATTCAGCTGGCTTGGCAGCAGCTACCGGCATTGCGGGTGATGCCGGCGGTGCCTGCAACTCGGCACGCAGGGGCAAGGGCTCGTCGGCCCCGCCGAACAGTTCGACATCCGGCCCGAACAGCGCCGCGGCATGGATGCCCAGCGAAGCCGCCAGCGCCAGGACGATGGCGATGGGCATCGGCGCCTAGCGCAGGACCGGGGAGATGAAGGCGCTGTCGGACACCAGATCGGCAGCCAGCCTGACCCGGCCGTTGTCCAGCGTCAGCTTGCCCTCGGCGAACCAGCGCACGGCCTGCGGGTAGACCTGATGCTCCTGGCGCAGCACGCGGGCGGCCAGGCTTGCCTCGTTGTCGCTGTCGAGCACCGGCACGGCAGCCTGGATGATGACCGGGCCGTGGTCGAGCGTCGGGGTGACGAAATGCACCGTGCAGCCATGGATGCGTACGCCTTCGTCGAGCGCCCGCTGGTGCGTGTGCAGGCCGGGGAAGGACGGCAACAGCGAGGGGTGGATGTTCATCAGGCGGCCTTCGTAATGGCGCACGAAGCCTTCGCTGAGAATGCGCATAAAACCGGCGAGCACGACCAGGTCGGGGGCGAAGCCGTCGATGCACTCGGCCAGCGCGGCATCGAAGGCTTCGCGCCCGGCAAAGGCCTTGTGGTCGATGTAATGCCCGACGATGCCGGCCCGGGCGGCCGTCTCCAGCCCCGCCGCATCCGGCCGGTTGCTGATCACGGCAACGATATTGACCGGCAGATTGCCGGCGTCGCGGGCAGCGATCAGCGCTTCCATGTTGCTGCCACGGCCGGAAATCAGGATGACGATATTCTTCATTTCAAAAAACTCACCGGTAAGAAGAGGGTGCTGACCACCGAATGGGTCAGCCGGGAAAGGCCACGGCCATTGCGATCGGCGACGATCTTGGCCATGAAGTCGAGGAGGCCCATGACGCGGCCGAACTCGCGCTCGAAGGAGAGGTTGCGATTGGCCGGGTCGAGCTCGTTGGAGAGCAGGAACAACTCGCCAGCCGCGTTGCGGTCATGGCCGAGTTTCCAGATCGCCACCTCCATGTTGCGCGCCGAATTGAACAGCTTGACCTCGTTCAGGCTGTCGAGAACGTAGAACTCCTGCTTGTGCTCGAAGGCTGCATCGACCATGGTCAGCAGCCCGAAGACCAGCGCCGCCACGCGGTCGCCGGCATAGGCGTCGTTGAAGGCGAGCGCCGCTGCCGGCCCCTCGCGCAGGCCGTTCATTTCCGGCCAGCGCTGAAAATGGCGGTTACGCAGACGCTCGACCGCCGCTTCGCGACTGGGCTGCCCGGCCTTCTTCCACTCCTTGGGGTTGCGCTTGTAGAGCTTGTCGGCGATGAGCAGCAGGCCGTCGACCACCTCAGCCCGATTGGTATCGGCAATGCGGTCGACCTCGGTCTTGACCAGGTATTTGACATCGACCGTCGTATCGCTCCGCCCATCCTTGCCCAGTTTGGTGGAGCAGGCCGCCGCCAGGATCAGGGCGAGGAGGACGGCCAGCCCGCGCATCAGGCCGCCGCCCGGTGCTTGACGTAACCCACGGCGACCGGAATCAGCGACACGACGATGATGCCGAGAATGAGCACCGACAGGTTCTGCTTGACCCAGGGCATGTTGCCCAGCCAGTAACCCGCCAGGCACAGCGAGAAGACCCAGCTTGCCGCGCCGACCAGGTTGAACAGCGCGAACTTGGGGTAGGACATGGCGCCGATACCCGCAACGAAGGGGGCAAAGGTGCGGAACAGCGGCAGGAAGCGCGAGATGACCAGGGTCTTGCCGCCGTGCTTTTCATAGAAGGCATGGGTCTTTTCCAGCGCCGCCTTGTTGAAGAAGCGCGAATTTTCCCAGTGGAAGACCTTGGGGCCGAGCAGGCGGCCGATCTGGTAATTGACCATGTTGCCGAGTATGGCTGCGGCGAGCAGCACGCCGATCAGCGTCCAGATGTTCATGCCGCCCTCGCCGATGGCAGCCAGCGCACCGGCCACGAAGAGCAGGGAGTCACCGGGCAGGAAGGGAAAGATCACGAAACCCGTTTCGGCGAAGATGATGAAGAACAGGATGCCGTAGATCCACAAGCCATACTGCTGAACCAGAATCGCCAGATGCTTGTCGAGATGCAGGACGATGTCGATGAATTGCGTGAGAAGTTCCATGGAAGGCTTGTCGATTGAAAACGCAGGCATTTTACCGCAAGCCCCGGCCCGCCCCAGGGCTTTGCTCTACCCCCAACCGGCCATGAAACAAAAATAACTAAAATTATAAAATGAATAAATAGCAGTATAATTTGCCACTCTTCCCATAAGGAGTGATGCATGTTTGGCAACAAGCGCCTTGAAGCAAAAATAGCGGCACTGGATACTGAACTGGCCACCACCCGTGCGGTACTCACCGCGCTCGAACGGTCCACCGCCGTCATCGAATTGAGCCTCGATGGCCAGGTGCTCGCCGTCAATGACAACTTCTGCAACACGGTGGGCTACTCCGCCCTTGAACTGGTCGGCCAGCCGCATCGGCTGCTGTGCCCCGAGGATTTCGCCGCCAGCCGCGATTACGCAGCCTTCTGGGATCGTCTGCGCCGTGGCGAATTTTTCCGCGGCACCATCCAGCGCCGCCACAAGAGCGGCCGCGACATCTGGCTGGAAGCCACCTACAACCCGGTACTCGACAGCAGCGGCCGGGTCAGCAAGGTGGTCAAGTTCGCCACCGATGTCACCGAGCAAATCACCGAAGCGGCTCGCCAGAAGGCGCTGGTCCAGGCCATCGAACGCTCCATGGCGGTCATCGAGTTCAGCGTGGACGGCACTGTCCAGCGCGCCAACGACAACTTCCTGCAGACCATGGGCTACAGCGCCAGCGAGGTCGTGGGGCGCCATCATCGCCAGTTCTGCAGCCCGGAAGTGGCGAACAGCCCGGAATACGGCAACTTCTGGGCGCGCCTGGGCCGTGGCGAGTTCTTCACCGGCCAGTTTGCCCGCCGCGACCGCCAGGGTCGGGAAGTCTGGCTGGAGGCGAGCTACAACCCGGTTTTCGGGCCGGACGGCCGCATCCTCAAGGTGGTCAAGTTCGCCTCCGATGTCACGGCGCAGGTGCAGCGCCACCAGGCCGAGCGGCAAGGAACAGCCACTGCCTACGAGGTGGCCCAGGAAACCCGCGACATCGCCCGCGACGGCGAGGCGATCATCCTGCAGACCGTGGCCAAGATGTAGTCCATCGCCGCGATTGTCGAACAGTCCGCCGGGCTGGTGAATGCCCTCGGCGAGCAGACCACGCGCATTACCTCCATCGTCAATACCATCAAGGAAATCGCCGACCAGACCAACCTGCTGGCCCTCAACGCGGCCATCGAGGCGGCGCGCGCCGGCGAAACCGGCCGCGGCTTCGCCGTGGTCGCCGACGAAGTGCGCAAGCTGGCCGAGCGGACCAGCAAGTCCACCGGCGAGATCGGCCAGATGATTGCCGGCATCCAGGCCGAGACCGCCTCGGTCAACGCCAGCATGAACAATGGCCTGAATGAGGTGAATCAAGGGGTCGACCTGGCCAGCGAAGCCGGTGCGGCCATCGAAAGGATGCAGGCTGGCGCGGTTCGCGTCGTCGAAGTCATCCATACCCTGTCCGAAACCGTCGCCTGACCGCGCTGGCCCGGCGGCAGGCGGAGCAGCGGCTGCACAAGCCCTGTCCGCCTGCCGGTGCATTCTGGGATAATCCGCCGATGCCGACCATCGCCCGCCTCCCCGACCTGCTGATCAGCCAGATTGCCGCTGGCGAAGTGGTCGAAAGACCCGCCTCCGTTCTCAAGGAACTGCTCGAAAACAGCCTCGATGCCGGCAGCAAGGCTATCCAGGTGCATCTGGAAGAAGGCGGCGTCAAGCTGATCCGCATCACCGACGACGGCTGCGGCATTGCGAAGGACGAACTGGCGCTGGCCCTGACCCGCCATGCCACCTCCAAGATCACCACGCTCGACGACCTGGAGCGCGTCGGCACCCTCGGCTTTCGCGGCGAGGCGCTGGCCTCGGTGGCCTCCGTCGCCCGCCTGACCCTGACCAGCCGCGAGCGCGGCGCCAGCCATGCCTGGAAGCTGCGCGGCGAATCGGATGCCGAGCCGGAACCGGCGGCGCTGATGGCCGGGACGGTGGTCGAGATGCGCGACCTCTATTTCAACACCCCGGCCCGGCGCAAATTTTTGAAGTCGGAAAGCACCGAATTCGCCCACTGTGCCGACGCCGTGCGCCGCCTGGCGCTGACCCGGCCGGACGTGGCGATCAGCCTGACCCATAATGGCCGCAACCTGTTCCAGCTGGCCCCGGCCGATGCCGGCCGGCGCATTGCCGACATCCTCGGTGACGAATTCATCGGCGCCGCCCGCCTGATCGAGGCGGCCTCCGGCCCGCTGACCCTGTCCGGTTTTGCCATCGACCCGACACGCGCCACCGATGCCAGGGACGGCCAGTACGTCTTCGTCAACGGCCGTTTCGTGCGCGACAAGATCATCGGCCACGCCCTGCGCGAAGCCTATCGCGACGTGTTGCACGGCAGCCGTCAGCCGGCGGTGTGCCTGTTCCTCAACATCGATCCGGCGCTGGTCGACGTCAATGTGCACCCGGCCAAGACCGAGGTGCGTTTCCGCGATTCACGCGCCGTGCATCAATTCGTCTTCCACGTCGTGCAGCGCACCCTGGCCGCGCCGGTCCAGGCTGCGGCAGCACCTTCATTGCTGGCAGCCCACCCGGGCGATGCGCCGACGCCCGAGGCAGCACCGGCAAGCAACAGGATCCCCGCCGCTGCGGACATGACCTCGCCCCCCCCACCGCTGCGCTACCAAGGCAGCCTCGGCGTGGCCGAACCTGCCGCGGCTGCCTATCTCGCCTTCGCGCGCGCCGCACAGACTATCGGCCAGCCATCAGCTGCCCGGCCGGAATCCGCGCCCCAGTTCCAGCCTGTCGAATCCGCGCAAACGGAAGCGCCGCCGCTCGGCTACGCCCTGGCCCAGTTGCACGGTATCTACATCCTGGCCCAGAACACCCGGGGCCTGATCCTGGTCGACATGCACGCCGCGCACGAGCGCATCCTGTACGAAAAGCTGAAGGCGGCCTTCGACAACCGCCAGATCGCCACGCAGAACCTTCTCATCCCGACCGTCTTCTCGGCCGATCCGCTCGACATCGCGGCCGTCGAGGAACATGCCGAAGCCTTGCACGAGCTGGGTTTCGCCATCGCGCCGCTCGGCCCCAACCAGCTCGGCGTACGCAGCGTGCCGGCCCTGCTCCAATCCGGCGACCCGGCGGCGCTCGCCCGCTCGCTGATCGGTGAGCTGCGCGAGCATGGCATCACGCAACTGGCCACCGCGCGGCGCAACGAACTGCTTGCCACCATGGCCTGCCACGGCGCGGTGCGCGCCCGCCGCCAGCTCAGCGTGCCGGAAATGAACGCCCTGCTCCGCCAGATGGAAGACACCGAGCGCGCCGGCCAATGCAACCACGGCCGCCCGACGTGGACCGAACTGACGCTGGATCAACTCGACAAGCTGTTCCTGCGCGGCCAGTAAGCCAGTAGCCGCGTGCTAGCATTCGCCGCCATGGAAACCACGCACCTGCCGCCTGCCATCCTGCTCATGGGCCCGACCACCTCGGGCAAGACCGCCGTCGCCATGGCCCTGGCCGACCGCTTTCCGGTCGAATTGATCAGCGTCGACTCGGCCCAGGTTTTCGTGGACATGAACCTGGGGACCGCCAAGCCCGACCCGGCAACCCTGGCCCGTTACCCGCACCGGCTGATCGACCTGATCCCCCCCGAGCAGAGCTACTCGGCTGCCCGCTTCTGCGCCGACGCGCTGGCGGCGATGGCCGACATCACCGCGGCCGGCAAGGTGCCACTGCTGGTCGGGGGAACCATCCTCTATTTCCGCGCCCTGCTGCAGGGCCTGGCCGAACTGCCGCAAGCCGACCCGGCGCTGCGCGCCGAAATCGACGCCGAGGCGGCCATGCACGGCTGGCCGGCGATCCACGCCCGCCTGGCCAGCCTCGACCCGGCCACGGCGGCCCGCCTGCACCCGACCGACAGCCAGCGCCTGCAGCGCGCCCTGGAAATCTGCCTGCTGAGCGGCCGCAAGATGTCCGAACTACTGGCCGAAAGCGAGAGCACGAAGCCGCCCTACGACTTCCTGTCGATCGGCCTGCTGCCCTCCGACCGCAGCGTGCTGCACGCACGCATTGCCCGCCGCTTCGATGAAATGCTGCTGGCCGGCCTGGATGACGAGGTGAGGATGCTGCGCGCCAAATACGACCTGAACCTCGGCTTGCCGTCGATGCGCTGCGTGGGTTACCGCCAGGTCTGGGAGGCGCAGGAAGGGCTGTACGGCAAGCCGGAAATGCGCGATCGCGGCATCTACGCCACCCGGCAACTGGCCAAGCGCCAGATCACCTGGCTGGGCAACGGCTTTCCCGCCGACCATACCTACGACTGTCTCGATACAGCGCTGATCGACAAGGTGGCCGAGCGCACCAAGGCCTTCCTCAGGACTTGAGCAGCACCTTGAGGTCTTCGGCCAGTGCTTCCAGGTGGCCGACGATCTCCAGCGAGGCATCCTGCGTGCCGACCAGGCGCGTCACGAAATCGTTGGCCATGCTGCTCAACTGCTCCTCCTGACGCTCCATCAGGCCGAGGCTGATGAAGGCCTTGGCCAGTTGCTCCTGAAAGTCGATCATCACCTGCGTCAGTTCGAAGCAGTTTCGCCGGTAGTTGGCCTGCACACCGTCCAGGGTCGAATACAGGCGGGGCAAGGCGCTTTCGATACCGGCCCGGCGCCGGGCTGCCAGCATTTCGGTCTCGATGGCGCGCAACCGGGCATCCGCCCCCTCGGCCAGCAGGGCGCCGTTGTCGCGAATGCGGCCGCAGCGCTCGGCATCCTCGAGCGGCATGTTTTTGACCAGCAGGGTGACCTGCCCGTAGTTGAAGACGCAACGCGACTTGAACTGGAAAATCCGGCCGCTCTCACGAACGTGGTTTAGCACCGACACCTCGAGCGGCACGTTGCGCCCGTTGTGGCTCAGGGTCAGCACCTCGTCGCCGATGCGCATCTGCACGGCCGCCTGCAGGTCGTATTGCTGCATGGCGTCGAGCAGCGCTGCCGCCAGCTCGTCGAGCGTGTTGCAGGCGAAGGATTTGCTCAGGAACTGCAGGACGACGCCCAGTTCGCCCATGCTGACCATGGCCGCCATCGCCGTCCGCTGCGCATAACCGGCCTGCTCGCGCAGCGCCTTCTTCTCGGCCAGGATGCGCCCGGCCACGCCCAGCTTGCTGAGGAGTTCCGCCGGATCGAAGGGTTTCTGGATGAAATCGTCGCCGCCGGCCTCATAGCAAAGCATGCGCGTTTCGTTGTTGTCGCTGGCCGAAATGAAGACCACCGGAATGTCCTGCGTATCCCAGTCATCCTTGAGTTGCCGGCACAGCGCGTAGCCGTCCATCACCGGCATCGAGACATCGAGCAGGAAGAGGTCGGGTTTCACATCGACCAGGGCACCGAGGCAGGCCTCGGCGGAAGCGAAGGTGTGCAGCTCGCACTCCGCCGCCAGGGTCGCACGCAGCACATCGAGAATGATCGCGTCGTCATCGACGACAAAAACACGCAAATTATTTTCCATACCCATCCCTGACAATTATTTTCATTTTGAAATATTTGCCATAATTAAGCAAGCTCGCTGACTGCATTGCAAAGCACCCCGAATGCATAGCGTACTCTCTCGGGCCTCGCCCGGGGAAGTCCATTCAGCGGTCGTCGCCGGACATCAAGGCAGGCAGGCGA
Organism: Dechloromonas sp.; assembly: GCA_016790885.1. Classification (GTDB taxonomy): domain Bacteria; phylum Pseudomonadota; class Gammaproteobacteria; order Burkholderiales; family Rhodocyclaceae; genus Azonexus. The sequence continues at coordinate 11,193 of JAEUOE010000069.1, forward strand.
ACGGGCGGCTCGTCACAGGCGATGCAGGGCGCTTCCGGCTCGAATGCCGTGCGGCAGGCACTGTCTGCCTTGCTGCCAGCCTTCAGGGGCGCAACGCGCACGAAGACCACACCGGCCCGCAACATGCCGAGATATTCGGCGGTGGCCAGCGAAACATCGATCACCCGCCGGCGATGGCCGGCATGCATGCGGTCGTTGACCTTGACGATGGCGCAGCGGTCGTTATCGACGCGGCGAACGGCGACCTGGGTGCCGAGCGGAAAATGATTGCTGGCGGCGGTAAATTGCTTCACATCGAAGCGCTCGCCGGTCGACGTCTTGCGCCCCTGGAAGCCCTTGCCGTAGAAGCTGGCCTGGCCATGCAGGCCCGGCCCATCGTCATCGAGAATATCGGCCGGCCCGAAGTCGCTGGCCGGCAAGGCAAGCGGCGCTGGTTTGCGCGCCGCCTTCTTGGCCGGCCGGGCTGGTGCCGGCTTGGCCGTTGTCTTCTTGCCCGCCGCCCAGACAGTCGACGGGGCTTGGCACAGCAGCAGGCCGCAGCTGAACGCCGCAGCCCACCGTGCGATGTCAGACCACCACGGTCTGCGCTTCGTCACCCTGGCGGGCCCGAATGACACCGATGTTGTAGACCGCTTCGCCCTGTGCCTTCAGTTCGGCCATGGCGGCTTCGGCATCGGCAGCCGCAACCACGATGACCAGACCGATACCGCAGTTGAAGGTGCGATGCATTTCCTTCTCGGCGACGTTGCCTTCCTGCTGCATCCAGTCGAACAGCTTGGGACGCGGCCAGGCGGCCTTCTGGATTTCGGCCACGGTGTTTTCCGGCAGCACGCGCGGCACGTTTTCGAGCAGGCCGCCGCCGGTGATGTGGGCCATGCCCTTGATGGCGACCTTTTCCATCGTCGCCAGCACCTGCTTGACGTAGATGCGGGTCGGCGCCATGACCACGTCGGCCAGCGAGCGCTCGCCGTCGAACGGGGCGTTCATGTCCGGATTGGAACGCTCGATGATCTTACGCACCAGCGAGTAGCCGTTGGAATGGGCACCGGAAGAAGCCAGGCCAAGCACCACGTCGCCCGGCTGGATGCTCTTGCCGTCGATGGCCTTGGACTTCTCAACCACGCCAACGGCGAAGCCGGCCAGGTCGTATTCACCGGCCGGATACATGCCCGGCATTTCGGCGGTTTCGCCGCCGATCAGTGCGCAGCCGGCCAGTTCGCAGCCCTTGGCGATGCCGCCGACGACGGATGCGGCGGTATCGACATCGAGCTTGCCGCAGGCGAAGTAGTCGAGGAAAAACAGCGACTCGGCACCGAGCACCAGGATGTCATTGACGCTCATGGCGACCAGATCCTGGCCGACCGTGTCGTGGCGGTTCAGCTCGAAGGCGAGCTTGAGCTTGGTGCCGACGCCATCGGTCCCGGAGACCAGCACCGGCTCCTTGTAGCGCTTGGGCACTTCGAACAGCGCGCCGAAGCCGCCGATGCCGCCCAGCACGCCGTCGCGCAGGGTCTTCTTGGCCATCGGCTTGATGCGGTCGACAAGGGCATCGCCCGCATCGATATCGACGCCGGCATCACGGTAGGAGAGGGAGGTATTCTGGGTCATGGTGGGCAAGGCCAAGCAACTGAAAAAAGTGGATTTTACCCGAAACGGCGAGCCATCCCTAAACGCCTTTGCCGGAACGGCGTTCCGCCCCTGCCTCTGCTAAAATCGCGGGTTCGAATTTTTGGCGCCCATGACGGATGCGCCTTGCCCGTGGAGAAATCGCAATGTACCAGTCCCCCCTGCTTCAGGATCTGCACGATCGCGGCCTGATCGCCCAGCTGACCGAT
>JAEUOE010000139.1 GCA_016790885.1 Dechloromonas sp.
TCCTGGCCGATATTGACGCGACGCACCGCGACGGTGACGATCTCGGCCCCCGAAGCATCGATGGCGGCGCGCGTTTCGGCGAAATCCTTGTACTTGCCGGTGCCGACCAGCAAACGGGAACGGTACGCCTTGCCGGCGATAGTCAGTTGATGCATGGAGTTTTCTCCGGTTCAGCCGCCGCCGACGGCGACGACAATTTCAAGTTGGTCGCCCGCAGCGAGGGCGGTACTGCCATGCTGGCTCTTCGGCACGATCTCGCCATTGCGTTCGACGGCGATGCGCTTGCCGGTATAGCCGAGTTGTTCGATCAGGCCGGCAACGGTCAGCGGGGCAGGAAACTGGCGGCTTTCGCCATTGATCTTGAGGGTAAGCATGCAGCTATTTTAGCAAGCCGCGCGGCTTCCTCGGCGCACCGGTGAACAGGCGGTCGTACAGCCAGTTGGGCAGCAGGCGGAGCAGCTTGGCGACAACGCCCATCGGCCAGGGAATCACCGTGTAGCTGGTGCCGCGTTCGATGACTCGGGCAAAGCGGGCGGCGGCTTTGTCGACCGGCAGCAGGAACGGCATCTTGTACGGATTGATCGCCGTCATCGGCGTTTCAATATAACCCGGCGCAATAGTCACCACCGGGATGCCATAAGGCCGCATTTCCAGACGCAGGCTTTCCAGGTAGGCAATGGCCGCTGCCTTGGAAGCCGAATAGGCCTCGGCCCCGGGCAGTCCGCGAATGCCGGCAACCGAGGCAATGCCGGCCAGCCGACGCTCGCCGCCGGCTGCCCGCATCGCCGGAATGAAGGGCGCGAAGGTCGCCGCCATGCCGAAGACATTGGTATCCATGACCCGGCGAAACACCGCCAAGTCTTCCTCGCACTCGGTCAGCGTGCCGGCCGAGACACCGGCGTTGGCAATGACGATATGCGGCGCGCCGAAACGCTGCATGAAATCGGTGGCAGCATCGTGCAGGGCCGGCGCATCCGTCACGTCGAGCGGATAGCAGGCATGGCCGCCACCCAGGCGCTCATTCAGGCCGTGCAGGAAATCGGCCCGCCGCGCCACCAGGCCCAGTGTCGCCCCCTGTGCGGCGTAGTAAACGGCAAGCGCCTCGCCGATACCCGACGAGGCGCCCGTGATGAAGACCTTCAAGGGCGATTACTTCTTGGCCGGAGCCTTGCCCGACTTCTCGCTGCGCGCCTTGGTGACCAGGCTGTCGGCGATGGCCAGCGTGTCGTTGAAATCCTTGCCGCCGATCAGGAACTTGCCTTCGACCGCCAGGGCCGGCACGCCCTGGATCTTGTAGGCCTGCGCCATCTGGTCGCCACGCTTGACCTTGCTCATCACACCGAAGGAGTTGAAGGTCTCACTGAATTTCTTGGCATCGACGCCTTTCTTGACCACCCACTCGGTCAGCGCCCTTTCCTCGAACAGGTTCTGGCGCTCGACGTGGATGGCCTTGAAGACATCGCTTTCCAGGCGCTGCAGATCGCCGGTGATTTCCAGCGTGTAGTAAAGCTTGGCAATATTGGCCCAGGCCGCGCGGCCAAAGGTGATCGGCACCTTCTTGACCACGACATCGCCCTGCTGCTTGGCCGCCCAGGCATGGAGCAAGGGATTGAAGTCGGCACAATGCGGGCAGCCGTAGCTGAAGAACTCGACCACTTCGATCTTGCTGGCATCTTCAGTGGGCTGGGCCGGGGTGATCGGCGTATAGGGCGCGTTCTGCGCGAAGGCGGGCATGGCGACGGCCGCCCCCAGGGCGAAAGCGGCGGCGACAAAACTGCGGCGATCAAACATCATTCACGACTCCTATTTGGCAAGCTGGGCTTCGATGCCGGATTTGGCAAGCTCGGCACGCACTTTGTTCAATTCATCGATCTTCGTGTAAGGGCCGACACGAACGCGGTAGAAGGTCTTGTCCTGGATCATCACCTGCTGGACGACTGCCTCAATACCCATAAACGCCAGCTTGGCCTTCTGGTTGTCAGCATCCTGCGCCGTGCTGAACGAACCGGCCTGCAGGAAGAGCGGTGTCTTCGACTCCCTGATCTCTTCCTTCTTGTCGTCCTTCTTCTCGTCCTTCTTGGTTTCGGCCGGCTTGGCCTCGGGCTTCGGCTCCTTGTCCGGCACCGCATCGGCCTTGCCGGGCAGGATGTCGTAGAACTGGAAGCGCTTCTCCGGCAGCGGATCGCCCGGCTTGCCCGGCAGCGCCAGCGGCTGCGATGCCTGGCCGTTCTTGCCATTGCCGTCTGCCCGGGCCGGCGGCTGCGCCTTGTCGACGAAGGGCAGCGGCGACTTGTTCAGATACCACACCACCCCGGCTGCGATACCAACGCCGAGGACGAGACCAATGAACATGCCGACCAGCGTGCCGCCGCCGGATTTCTTCTTCGCCGGCTGGCGCTTGCGGGGCTTCATATCGCGACTCATGGGACTTCCTTACATGGATTCCGGACAGCTGACACCCAGGATGGCCAT
>JAEUOE010000170.1 GCA_016790885.1 Dechloromonas sp.
CATCATCGTAGCGGCCCGAACTGGGTGGGCCCGGCGGCCGTCCTGGCCATTGCCGGCATGGCGATCGGTAGCGCTGCCTACAGCAATGCCTACGCAGCACCAGCACCCGTCTATTCGGGCCCGGTGTACGCCCCGCCCGCGGCTGTCTATTCCGCCCCACCCGCCCGAAGCGCTTTCTGGTATTTCTGCGGATCGTCCGGACAATACTACCCATATACCAATGCCTGCCCGGAAGGTTGGCAGGCGGTACCTGCCCGCTAAAATACAAACGGGCCTTGACGGCCCGTTATGCGTAACGTCCGGTAAGCGCGGGCTTACTTGAACGGGTGCTGCTTGAGAATGGTTTCGTCACGCTCCGGACCGGTCGACACGATGGCGATCGGCACTTCGCACAATTCTTCCAGACGGTTCAGGTAGGCCTGGGCATTGACCGGCAGATCTTCCCAACGCTTGACACGGAAGGTAGTGCCTTCCCAGCCCGGCATGGTTTCATAGATCGGCACACAACGGGCCACATCATCGGCACCGATGGGCAACAGGTCGATAAGCTTGTCGCCCAGCTGGTAACCCGTGCAGATCTTGATTTCCTTGAGACCGTCCAGGACATCCAGCTTGGTGATGCACAGGCCGGTCAGACCGTTGATGCGGGCCGAGCGGCGCAGCAGGGCCGCATCGAACCAACCGCAGCGACGCTTGCGACCGGTTACCGTGCCGAACTCCTTGCCGACCGAGAACATCTGGTGCCCCGGCGTGCCTTCGGTATCGATATCCAGTTCGCTCGGGAAGGGGCCACCACCAACACGTGTGCAGTAGGCCTTGGTGATACCCAGCACATAATGCAGCATGCCCGGGCCGATACCGGCGCCAGCCGCTGCCTGTCCGGCGACACAGTTGGAGGAGGTGACGAACGGGTAGGTACCATGGTCGATATCGAGCAGCGTACCCTGCGCACCTTCGAACAGCATGTTGTGGCCAGCCTTGTTGGCGTCGTACAACGCTGCCGAGACATCGACAACCATCGGCTTGATCAGTTCGGCATCGGCCATCGCCTGATCGTAGACAGTCTGGAAATCGACCGCGTCCGCCTTGAAGTATTGGGTCAGCACGAAGTTGTGATACTCGAGCACCTCTCTGAGCTTCTCGGCGAAACGCTCGGGATGGAAGAGGTCGTACACACGCAGGCCACGGCGGGAAACCTTGTCCTCGTAGGTCGGTCCGATCCCCTTGCCGGTCGTACCGATCTTCTTGTCGCCGGCCTTGGCGGCCTCGCGCGCTTTGTCGATTGCCGCGTGGTAAGGCAGGATGATCGGGCATCCCGGGCTGATTTTCAGGCGCGGACGAACGTCGATACCGCCCTTTTCCAGCTCGGCAATCTCCGAAATCAGGTGGTGGATGTCGAGCACCACGCCATTGCCGATGTAGCAATCAACGCCGTCGCGCACGATGCCCGAGGGCACCAGATTCAACTTGTAGACGTTGTCGCCGACAACCAGCGTGTGGCCGGCGTTATGGCCGCCCTGGAAACGCACCACGCCCCTGGCGTGGTCGGTGAGCCAATCGACGATCTTGCCCTTCCCCTCGTCGCCCCACTGGGTGCCCACCACGATGACATTCTTGGCCATTTTCTAATCCTCTTGTATTGCTTCAATAATCCAGTGTTCGCCAACCAGAACCAGCTTGCGGTCGCAAAGCGGACCTTCGCAGGCGGTTTCACCCGGCAGCAGTTCGACAACGATCTCGCCCTGCTCACGCAGCGCAGCAACATGTGCCGCCAGACGAGCATCCTTGCCGATGTGCGGTGCCAGGACGGCACCAACGCTCTTGCCGGCCGGTACCAGACGGGCGACTTCGCGTAGATCCATCGAGAAGCCGGTCGCCGGACGCGCCCGGCCAAACGCCTTGCCTGCGCCATCGTAACGGCCACCCAGCGCGATCGCGGCCGGGTAGCCATCGCAGTAGGCAGCGAAGACCACGCCGTTGTGATAGTGATAGCCGCGCAAGTCCGACAGGTCGATCGAGAAGGGTAGTTCCGGGGCCCCGGCCAGCAGATGGTGCAAACCATCGAGAGCTGCCGTGATGGCCGGCAATGGCGGCAACTCAGCGGCAGCACGCTCGAGCACGTCGGCACCGCCGTAGAGCTGTGGCAGACGCAGCAGCGCCTCACGATAGGGGGACGGGACGTCGGCACAGGCCTCGACCAGACCCGGCACGTCCTTGGCCTGCAACAGGCTGAGCAGTTGGTCTTCCGCCTCTTCCGGCAAGCCGGCCGCCTCGGCCAATGCCTGGAAAATGCCGACATGGCCAAGATCAATGCGGCTGATCGGCAGCTTTATCGTACTGAAGGCGCCCGCCATCAGGCGGATGACGGCGAGGTCGGCCGCGATGTCGGCAGAGCCATACAGCTCGGCGCCAATCTGCAAGGGCTCACGACTGGCGGAGATGGTCGCCGGCAAGGTATGCAGCGTGCTGTCGCAGTAACACAGGCGAGTCACACCCTGATGGTTGAGCAAGTGAGCATCGATACGCGCAGCCTGCGGCGTGATGTCGGCACGCACCCCCATGGTCCGCCCGGACAACTGGTCGACCAGCTTGAAGGTGCGCAGCTTGAGATCCTGCCCGGCCCCGGTCAGTAGCGACTCCAGGTATTCCAGCATCGGCGGCATGACCAATTCGAAGCCGTGGCTGCGAAAATGATCAAGCACCGAGCGGCGCAGGCTTTCAATGCGGGCCGCCTCGGCAGGCAGGGCATCGGCTAGGTATTCAGGTAACAGCCAGTTCATGAGAAAAGCATCAGGAGGATCAGGCCGATCAGCATCGAGGTCAGGCCAACGAAACGAATCTGCCCATCCGAAAATTGAATGAGACGGCGAAAGGTTTCACGCCAGGCTGCCGGCGCGATAAAAGGCATGACGCCTTCGAGCACCAGCATCAGCGCGAAGGCGATAAGCAGCGTCGAGGTCATTTGCCCTTGTCGTTTCCACGCCCGGTACTCTTCATGTACTTGAAGAATTCGGAATTCGGCTCGACAACCAGGATATCGCCCTTGTTTCTAAAACTGCCTCGATAGGCCTCGAGACTGCGATAGAAAGCGTAGAACTCGGTATTCTGGCCAAAGGCCTGGGCATAGGTACTGGTTGCCTTGGCATCGCCCTCACCCTTGATCTTCTGGGCGTCACGATAGGCCTCGGCAATGATGATTTCGCGCTGCCGGTCGGCATCGGCACGAATCTTTTCGGCCTCGGCCGAACCTTCGGAACGTAGTTCGTTGGCGACCCGCTTGCGCTCGGCCTCCATGCGACGATAGACCGCATCGCTGACTTCAGTGGGTAACTCGACCCGCTTGACGCGAACATCGACGATTTGCACACCGATCTTGCGCGCATCGGCATCTGCCTTCTCGCGCATCTGTTCCATGATCTTGTCCCGCTCGCCGGAGACTACGTCATGGACGGTGCGCTTGCCGAATTCTTCGCGCAACCCCGCGTTGACCGTCTGGTTCAGGCGGGTTTTGGCTCGTGATTCGTCACCACTGACCGAAATGTAGTAAAGCTTCGGATCGACAATGCGCCACTTGATGTAGGAGTCCACCAGAACGTTCTTCTTTTCAGACGTAATGAAGCGCTCCGGCTCAGCGTTATCCAGCGTGATGATGCGCTTTTCGAAATAGCGCACGTTCTGGACCATCGGCACCTTGAAGTAAAGACCTGGTTCGGAAATCGCCCGCTTGACCTCACCCAATTGGAAAACCACAGCAAACTGACGCTGGTCGACGGTGAACATCGACATCGCCAGAACCACCAACGCGGTCACAAGGACCGCACCCAACAGATTGATGCGCGAGCTCATCAACGGCCCTCCCGATCACGCGAACGCAGCGCACCATCGCGCGAGCTTGAAGAATACGTACTGCCACCGACCTTCGGCGCACTTTCCATTTGTGGCGGCGCCTCGGAAGAGAGGGGAGCCGATGGACGCACGGTAGAAGGCGCTACCGACGCTTCCGGAGCTGGCTGAGCGACAGTGGCGGCGGCGCCCCCCTGCATCAGCTTGTCGAGCGGCAGATAAAGCAGGTTGCCCTGCCCCTTGGCATCGACCATCACCTTGCTGGTGTTGGCAAAAACCTGCTGCATGGTATCCAGATACATGCGCTGGCGCGTGACTTCCGGTGCCTTGGCATACTCGGCAACCACCTGCTTGAAGCGCGAGGCATCACCTTCTGCCGTCGAGATCACCCGCTGCTTGTAGCCTTCGGCTTCCTGCATCAGCCGGGCAGCCGTACCCTTGGCCTTTGGAATGACATCATTGGCGTAGGCTTGGCCTTCGTTCTTCTGGCGCTCACGGTCCTGGCCTGCCTTGACGGCATCGTCGAAAGCGGCCTGCACCTGCTCAGGCGGCTGTGCGTTCTGCATCGTCACCTTGGAAATCAGGATGCCGCTCTGGTAGCGATCCAGGATGTCCTGCATCAGCTTGGCGGCCTGGGTGGCGATCTGCTCGCGGCCTTCATAGAGCACGAAATCCATCTTGCTCTTGCCGACGATCTCGCGCACCGCAGTTTCGGCGGCACCCATGACTGCATCATCGGTATGACGGTTGTTGAAAAGATAGTCGACTGGATCCTTCAGGATGTACTGAACCGCAAACTGGATGTTCACGATGTTCTCATCATCGGTCAGCATCAAGGCTTCCTTGAGCACCTTGTTGCGCTCGCTGCCACGATAACCGATTTCAATCGTCCGTACGCCAGTCAGGTTCACCAGTTCGTGCGACTGGATCGGATAGGGCATGCGCCAGCGCAGACCCGGTTCGGTCGTTTCCTTGAAGCTGCCGAACTGCAGCACAAGACCACGCTGCGAGGCATCGACGATATAAAAACCCGAGGCCAGCCAGACGACGGCAACCAAACCGATCAGAAGACCGATGCCGCCACTCAGGAACTTGGGATTGAAGTCAATCTGAGGCATGCGCGGTCCATCACCACCGCCATTGCCACCACCGCCGCCCCGCTTGTTGCCGAACATGCCGTTCAGCTTGCGATTGAAATCACGCCACAGATCTTCCAGATCAGGTGGCCCATCGTTGGGGCGACGCGGGCCGTTGTTGCCTGGCTTGTCGCCGTCATCGCCACCGCGGTTTCCCCACTGGGGGTCATTGAGTGACATGAATATACCTAGGGTCGGGATCATGAATGTCGGGGATTCAGTTGATATAGTCGTTTTGAGCTTCGCGCGCGGCTTCGACCAACGCCTTCTGGCGGGCCTCGGCTTTGGCACGGGCATATTCGGCCAGGGATTCGCGCAAAAGATCGAGTCCTTCACCAGAGCGCGCACTGACACGAACGCGCGCGATATTACCATACTCGTCCCGCTCGACTCCCGGCGAGGCTTCGGTCAGGTCGATCTTGTTCCAGACAACCACCTGACGAACCTGCTCGGCATCGATCTCGGCGAGCACCTTGTTAACTTCGGCGATCTGCTCATCGCGTGCATGGCTGGCACTATCGACAACATGCAGCAGCACATCGGCATCGGTCGCCGCTTCCAGCGTGGCATGGAAAGCATCCACCAGCGAGTGCGGCAGGTCGCGGATGAAACCGACGGTATCGGAAATGACAATATTGCCCGCCCCTTCGATCCACAGCTTGCGCGAGGTGGTGTCGAGAGTGGCAAATAACTGGTCGGCAGCATAAACACCGGCGTGCGTCAGCGCGTTGAACAGCGTCGACTTGCCCGCATTGGTGTAGCCAACCAGCGAAACGCTGAGCACATCGCCACGCATCCGCGCCTTGCGCTGCACGCCACGCTGGCGCGTCAACTTGGCCAAGCGTTCCTTCAGCAGCTTGACCCGATTGCCAAGCAGGCGGCGGTCGGTCTCCAGTTGCTTTTCACCCGGCCCCCGCATGCCGATGCCACCGCGTTGCCGTTCCAGGTGAGTCCAGCCACGCACCAGCCGGGTCGACAAATGCTCCAACTGCGCCAGTTCGACCTGCAATTTGCCCTCGGCGCTAGAGGCCCGCAAGGCAAAAATATCGAGAATAAGACTGGTGCGGTCGATGACGCGGCATTTCAACAAGCGTTCCAGATTGCGCTGCTGGGCAGGCGACAGATCATGGTTGAAAATTACCAGATCAGCCTCACCCGCCGCCACCATGGCACCGATCTCGTCGACCTTGCCTTTGCCAGCGTAGGTTTTCGGATCGGGGCTCTGGCGCCGGCCGAAAACTTCGGCTGCAACGACGCCACCGGCCGACTCGGCGAGCAGGCGAACCTCTTCCAACTGATCCTCGATATCGGGCTGACCGAAGTCGAGTTGAACGATCACCGCACGTTCACCGGCGGCGGGTCGTTCAATCATGGGCGTTTCCGGGAGAAAGAAGAAGCGTTAGCCCGTCCTTGCGGCGGGCTCCTGAACAAGGGCAGATTATTCGGCCGCCTGTTCCTGCTGGAGGTTAACCGGGCGAGCCGGAACCACCGTGGAGATGGCGTGCTTGTAGACCATCTGGGTAACCGTGTTCTTGAGGAGCACGACATACTGGTCGAAAGACTCGACCTGCCCCTGCAACTTGATGCCATTTACCAGATAGATCGAGACGGGGACATGCTCGCGACGAAGAGCATTGAGGAAGGGGTCTTGTAAAAGTTGCCCTTTGTTGCTCATGGTGTGGACTCCATGTAGTTGTTATGAGGGTCCTAATGTACCCAAATTTGAGGGGTGGTGCCAAAGAATTTGCAGTTTATTTCTTGTCTTTGTCGGCAAACGGGTTCTTTGCTGTCACAAACTGAATGCGCAGTGGCGTTCCCTGCAATTTGAACGCTTCGCGGAAGGTGTGTTCCAGATACCGGCGGTAACTGTCGGTAATGTGGTCCACCGCGTTGCCGTGGATGACGATGATCGGCGGATTGGAACCCCCCTGGTGGGCGTAGCGCGGCTTCGGGCGGAAAACGTTGTGCTTGGCCGGTGCCTGCTTGGCCACGGCATCGATCAGAACACGTGTCAGGCGCGGCGTCGTCATCTTGGACATCGCTGCCGCATAGGCGGCATCGACCGACTTGAACAGGTTTTCCAGGCCGATATTCTCGCGCGCGGAAATGAAGTGGAACTTGGCGAAATCAAGGAATTTCAACTTGCGCTGCAGCACCTGCCTCGTCTGTTCGCGGGTGTAGGCATCGAGGCCATCCCATTTATTGACGGCAACGACCAGCGCCCGACCCGACTGCACGATGAAATCGGCGATGTGGGCGTCCTGGTCGGAAACATCGGCCTGGGCATCGACCATCAGGATCACCACGTTGGCGTCCTCGATGGATTGCAGGGTCTTCACCACCGAAAATTTCTCGATCGCCTCGAAAACCTTCCCCCGTTTGCGCATGCCCGCCGTATCGACGAGCACATACTTGCGACCACCGCGTTCGAAATCGATCTCGATGGAATCGCGCGTGGTACCCGGTGCGTCGAAGGCAATGACCCGCTCTTCACCGAGCAGGGTGTTGATCAGCGTTGATTTGCCGACGTTCGGTCGCCCGACAATGGCGACGCGCACGGCATCCGAATGCCACTCGTCCTCTTCCGGCTCCGGAAAGCTCTCCAGGGCCATTTCGACCAGTCCGCGCACACCTTCGCCGTGCGCGGCTGAAATCGCATTGGGTTCGCCCAACCCGAGTTCATGGAAATCAGCCTCGACCATGCCGGAATTCATGCCCTCCGCCTTGTTGACGGCGACGAAGACCGGACGATCGATGCGGCGCAGCTTGTTGGCGATCTCCTTGTCATGCGGAGTCAGGCCGGTACGGCCGTCGACCACGAAAATGACGGCGTCGGCTTCGGCAATCGCCTGCTCGGTCTGGCGGGCCATCTCATGCAGGATGCCGTCCTTGACCAGCGGCTCGAAACCGCCGGTATCGACAACCAGATAAGGCTTCTTGCCCAGCTTGCCGTGACCGTAGTGGCGGTCGCGGGTCAGGCCCGGCAGATCGGCGACAATGGCGTCGCGCGACTTGGTCAGGCGGTTGAACAGCGTGGACTTGCCGACATTGGGACGGCCAACCAGAACGAGCGTAGGTTTCATTGCACCTCGATTGCGCTGACTTCGCCGCCGGTCGTCTGGACCAGCACGGCAGAGCCGAGCGTCTGCAGCGGCGCGCGAACCGGCGTGCCATCGGTTTTCTGGCGGGCGGCAAAACTGCCATCCTCGCGCGACAGGAAATGGACAATGCCTTCACCGTCAGCCACCACCACCAGGCCACGCCGAATTACCGGCGCCGACAGGCGGCGATTCTTCAGCTTATCCTGCTTCCACAGGCTGCTGCCGGACAAACGGTCCAGCCCATAGACCATACCTTTGTCATCGGTCACGAACAGGTAGCGACCATCCATGACCAGACCACTGACCGAAGAGATATCGCGTGACCAGACCATCGCGCCGCCCTGCCCCATGTCGAAACAGGCGATACGTCCCTGGAAGGCGACGGCGCAAATCTGGCGACCGTCGACCACGGGCGAAGCGACGACATCAGCGACCCGATCAAGTTCGGTCGCCCCCTTCGGCGAGGCGACCGTGCCCTCCCAGACCGGCGCGCCGTTCTGCAGTGCCAGAGCAACCAGCTTGCCACCCGGGTAGCCGACGAACAGATAACGGTCGGCAAAGACCGGCGACCCCGCACTGCGCACGGAAAGCGGCGGCGTCGCACGCTGGTAGGCCCACTTGCGGCCACCGTCCCCCGCATCGAGCAGGAAGACCTGGTTGTCACCACTCTTTACCGCGACACCGTCATCACCCACAACCGGGGCAGCGAGCACTTCGCTCGATACCCGAGCTTTCCACAATGCCTTGCCATCGTCTGCCGAGAAGGCCAGCACGTCGCCCTTCGCCGTACCAACGACGACCAGCTTGCCGTTGGCACCGACACCGGCCGACAAAGCCTGGCCAACATCGATCTTCCAGATCGTCTTGCCATCCTCGATCCGGCTCAGCGTACCCTTGGCGCTCGCGGCGTAAACGGCATCGCCGACCACCGCCGGGGTAAAGGTGTAGTCACCCGCCTTGGCGATACCGACCGACCACGCCATGCGGACATCCGCCGTCGGTTTGATCGGCTGCAGCGGCGTCATCTTGGGACCGGAACTGGAGAACGGATTGATTGCATCCAGCCCGTCCGAAATGGTGGCGCAGCCGCTCAAGAGCAGGCTGGCAGCGGCGAGCGGCGCGACAAGGCGGCGCGACATCAGGCGGCCTCGCCCAGGCTGTCGAGCTTCTGTTGCAATAGTTCGCGGCTGGCTGACGGCTTGTCGGCCATTTTCTCGAGCGCCGACTTGTAGGCAGTGCGCGCCTCGGCTTTCTTGCCCTGAGCGGTCAGTACATCTCCCTTCAACTCAAGGAAACGGGCATCGAAAGCTGCCGCATGGGCTGCTTCCAGTTGTTTGAGCGCCTCGTCGTAGGCCTGCTCATCGAGTTGCACGGCAGCCAGACGCAGGCGGGCCAGATCGCGCACTTCATTCTTGCCGTTCTCGGCCACCCAGAACAACTGGGTCTTGGCTGTTTTCAGATCGCCGGCATCGAAGGATTGCTTGGCGGCAACCATCGCTCCCAGCGAGGCGTAAGCCGTCCGCCCGAATTTCTCGGCCAGTTCACCGGCGGCGGCTTTCACTTTCTGTGCATCGCCGGCGGCAGCCGCCTGTTCGAGTACGCCATAGATCGCCGCAGCCTTGGCTGATTGGCCACCCTGGTACCAGTTCCAGCCCTGCCAGCCGACGACGGCAAGCGATGCCGCCATGACCAGGCCGGTCACCAGGTTGCCGTACATCTTCCACCAGGTTTTCAGCGTATCGATCTGTTCCTGTTCTTCGAGGTCGTAATGCGCCATGCTGCTTATTCCTCTTCGTCTTCCGAATCAATCAAGTGGTCGAAAATGGCCTCGGCCAGATCATCGACTTTCAGTTTACGTTGTTCCACACCCTCTTCGCGCAGGGCTTTGAGTTGTGCCTCGCCGGTCGCCGCCTCGTCATCACCGATGACCACGGCAAAGGTGGCCCCGCTACTGTCGGCCTTCTTCATCTGCGACTTGAAGGAGCCGCCGCCACAATGCAGCAGGACATCGATACCCTCGTTGCGCAGGCCCTCGGCAACCCGGAAGGCGAGGCGAGCGGCTTCGTCACCCTGGTGCACGACATAGACATCCGGCGCCGGCGCCGCCGGCTCACCGCCGGATTCCTTGATCAGCGCGATCAGGCGCTCGACACCCATGGCAAAACCACACGCCGGGGTCGACTTGCCCCCCAGTTGCTCGACCAGGCCGTCATAACGGCCGCCGGCACAGACCGTACCCTGGGCACCGAGCTTGTCGGTCACCCATTCGAAAACGGTGAGGTTGTAGTAATCAAGACCGCGCACCAGACGCGGGTTGATCGTGTAGGGAATGCCGGCATCGCGCAACACGCGCTGCACACCTTCGAAGTGGCCCAGGGACGCCTCGCCGAGGTAATCGATCAGCTTCGGCGCGGCAGCGCACATGTCCTGCAGAGCGGGATTCTTGGTATCGAGGATGCGCAGCGGATTGGTGTACAAGCGGCGTTTGGCATCCTCGTCGAGAATCTCGGCATGCTCCTCGAAATAGGTGATCAGCGCCGCACGGTGCTGGGCCCGCTCTTCCGGCTGGCCGAGGCTGTTGATCTGCAGTTCGATGCCATCCAGACCAAGGTCATCCCACAGGCGGGCCCCCATCAGGATCATCTCGGCATCGATGTCGGGCCCGGCAAAACCGATGGCCTCGACGCCGACCTGGTTGAACTGGCGGTAGCGCCCCTTCTGCGGCCGCTCATGGCGGAACATCTGGCCGATGTAGTAGAGACGGCGGGGAATCTGGTTGGCCAGGCCATGCTGGATGACGGCGCGGACGCAACCGGCCGTGCCTTCCGGGCGCAGGGTCAACTGCTCGCCATTCAGGCTGTCTTCGAAGGAATACATTTCCTTCTCGACGATGTCCGTCACTTCGCCAATCGCCCGCTTGAACAACGGTGTCGGTTCGACGATGGGCATGCGGATCGGCCGGTAGCCGTAGGCTTTCAGCCAAGTGCGGACGGTGTCCTCGAACAGCTCCCAGAACTCGGCTTCATCCGGCAGGATGTCGTTCATCCCGCGCACGGACTGGAGGGTTTGACTCATGCTTGCAGTTTCTTCTTGTAGGTGCGCTGGACGTAGCGCTCGATGATGTCCTTGAATTCGCTGGCGATGTTGTCGCCCTTCAGCGTCACGGTCTTGACGCCGTCTTCGTAAACCGGGGCCGACGGCGCTTCGCCGGTGCCCGGCAGCGAGATGCCGATATTGGCGTGCTTCGATTCGCCGGGGCCATTGACGATGCAGCCCATCACGGCCAGCGTCATATTCTCGGCACCGTCGTAATGCAGCTTCCACTGCGGCATCCTGGCACGCACGAAATCCTGCACCTCGCCAGCCAGCTCCTGGAAGAAGGTACTGGTGGTCCGGCCGCAACCCGGGCAGGCCGCCACCATCGGGGTGAAGGCGCGCAGGCCCATGGTCTGCAGGATTTCCTGGGCGACGATGACTTCCTGCGAACGCGAGCCGCCGGGCTCCGGTGTCAGCGAGACGCGGATGGTGTCGCCGATGCCTTCCTGCAGCAGCACGGACAGGGCAGCCGTCGAGGCGACAATGCCTTTGGAGCCCATGCCGGCCTCGGTGAGACCAAGGTGCAGTGCGTAGTTAGCACGCTTCGACAACTCGCGGTAGATGGCAATCAGATCCTGCACGCTGGAAACCTTGCAGGACAGGATGATCTTTTCGCCGGCCAGGCCGACCTCTTCGGCCTTGGCCGCCGATTCGAGGGCCGAGGTGACCATCGCGTGGCGCATCATCTCGGTCGCATCGAGCGGCTCGGCCCGCTTGCTGTTCTCGTCCATGATGCGGGCCAGCAATTCCTGGTCGAGGCTGCCCCAGTTGACGCCGATGCGTACCGGTTTGTCGTAACGGCAAGCCAGCTCGACCATCTGGGCGAATTGCTCATCCTTCTTCTTGCCGAAACCGACGTTACCGGGATTGATCCGGTACTTGGCCAGCGCCTCGGCGCAGGCCGGCTGTTCGGTCAGCAGACGATGACCGTTGTAGTGAAAGTCGCCAATCAGGGGGACGTTGCAATTCATCTTGTCGAGATGATCGCGAATCCTCGGTACGGCAGCGGCGGCTTCCGGCGTATTGACGGTGATGCGCACCAGTTCGGAACCGGCACGCGCCAGCTCGGCACACTGGATGGCAGTGGCCAGGTAATCAGCCGTGTCGGTGTTGGTCATCGACTGCACGACGACCGGAGCGTCGCCACCGATACGAACGTGGGCGATCGCCGTACTGCGGGTCGGGCGCTTGCTGACGGCTGTCACGGCTTACTCCAGGACGAGACGGGCGACATCGCCCTTGGTATGCGGGGCCAGATCGACCGGCTGGCCACGCCAGAACAGACGCACACCCGGTGCAAAGCCGATGGTCAAGGACAGCGGTCCCTGGCCGGAAACAGCCTGTTCAGCACCCGCACTCAGACGTTGCGAGAAGACGACCTTGTTATCACGGTCACGCACCTCGATCCACGACTCCTTGTCGAAGAGGAAACGTAACTGCGGGGCAGCTGCCACTGGCTCGGCGGCCTGGGCTGCCGGGGCATTTGGCGTCGCAGCGGGGGCCGCGCTCTCGGCCGGAGCCAGCACCTGCGGATACATGACCTGCTGCTGCGTCGCGCCAGGCGGAAACAGCGGTTCGTTGGCGGCCGCAGGCTGCGCCGGCGTCTCTGCGCTCGGCGCAGCAGCCGGTGCAGGCTCCGTGGCCTCCTTGCGGGCCACCGAATCAAGCAGGGACTGCGCACTGCTGCGTAGGGCAGAGAGATCGGCAGGCAGCAGGAAATAGATCAGCGCTGCGATCACGACCAGGCCAAGGCCAACGACGACCACCTGCCGGTCGCGACGGGAAGCCGCCGACGAACTGGAGGAAGGCATCGGGGCCGGACCGGTGTCCTGCTTGCCCAGATTGTTGACCGGCTTTTCCAGAATATGGTCGAGTTGCGCCATCAAGGGGGCCGAGTCGACCTGCACCAAACGTGCGTAATTACGCACGAAACCGCGAATGAAGGTATGTCCGGGCAGGTGCTGCCAATCACCGCCCTCAAGGGCTTCGACCTGGCGCAGGCCGAGCTTGAGAGTCTGTGCGATATCGGCAATCTTCAAGCCGCGCGCCTCGCGGGCCTGACGCAACTGCTCGCCAACTGGCGTTTCGGGGATATGGGCGGCGCTATCCTCGACCACCGCTTCCTGGCTACTGACCTGCTCACTCATTCAAAATTACCCTTCAGGAACTCCTGATACTCCATCGACGATGGATAGCGGCTACGCAATTGCGAGGCAAAACCGCCCTCCGCAGCCCGGTTGCCAAGTTTCCGCTCGATGCGCACACCCAGCCAGAGCGCCTCGGCTGACGGCGGCTCCATCATCTTCAGCGCATCGTTCAGGTAGATGCGCGACTCTTCCAGAATGCCACGGCGATAAAACAGCTTGGCCAACTCCATCCGCGCCGGCATGGCACCGTCGCGGGACAGCTGCAGGGCCTTGAGCAGATAGTTCTGCGCCCCCTCCAGATCACCGGCCTTCAGGGCACAGGTGCCGGCATTGGTGTAGGCACGATCCGGCGTTTCGTAGAGCGGGCTCTTCAGCGCATTCAGGAAGTAGACGATGGACTGGCGTTCCTTGCCTGTTTCGCACAGATACCAGCCGTAGTTGTTGTTAACCTCGGGATCGTTCGGGGCAATGTCCAGCGCCCGACGAAAATCGCTTTCGGCCTTGTCGTTTTCCTTCAGCGCGGTACGCACCAGGCCGCGCACGCTGTACGCCTGGTAGTAGCTGGAATCCGCATTCAGCGCGATCTGCAGTTCGTCGAGGGCAACGGCGTAGTTGCCGGCCTGGAAATACATGGCGCCCAGTTCGGTATGAATCCGTGCCCGATTGCGCGGATCGGTGCTCTTCTGCTCCTGGCCATCGGCATTGTTGAATTGATACTGCTGCGCCTGGGCCGGTGCCAGGCAGCACAACACCAGGCCAAGGCCCAGGGTCATTCGCTTCAGGGATGCACGCATCAGGATCTAGCCTCCATCAGGGGAATCACGCGCCCAGCAGTGCGCTTGGTCTTGTCCTTGACCTGCCCGGCCAACTGGCCGCAGGCCGCATCGATGTCGTCGCCACGCGTCTTGCGCGTCGTGGTGACGATACCGGCCTGCATCAGGACATCGGCAAAGCGACGCACCCGATCCGCCGGCGACCGCTTGAACGGTGAGCCCGGGAAGGGGTTGAAGGGAATCAGGTTGAATTTGCACGGCACGTTCCTGACCAGGGCCAGCAGTTCGCGGGCATGGCCTTCGGAATCGTTGATGCCGTCGATCATGGTGTATTCGAAGGTAATGAAGTCGCGCGGCGCCTTTTCCAGGTAACGCTGGCAGGCGGCCATCAGGTCCTTCAACGGATACTTCTGGTTGATCGGCACCAGCTCGTCGCGCAGCTTGTCGTTCGGCGCATGCAGCGAAACCGCCAGGGCGACCGGGCACTCCTCGCGCAGGCGGTCCATGACCGGCACCAGACCGGAGGTAGACACCGTGACGCGGCGGCGCGACAGGCCGTAGGCGTTGTCGTCGAGCATCAGCTTGAGCGCGGTGACGGTGTTTTCAAAGTTGGCGAGCGGTTCGCCCATGCCCATCATGACGACGTTGGAGATCACCCGCTCGTCGCCATGCACGGCGCCGAGGGCATTGTTGGCCTGCCACAGCTGGCCGATGATTTCCGCCACCGTCAGGTTGCGGTTGAAACCTTGCTTGCCGGTCGAACAGAAGGCGCAGTCGAGCGCGCAACCGGCTTGCGTGGAAATGCAGAGCGTTCCGCGATCGTCCTCGGGAATGAACACCGTTTCGACGGCGTTGCCGTTGCCGACATCGATCAGGAACTTGCGCGTGCCGTCATCCGAAACCTTGTCGGAAACGACGGCCGGCGGGGCCACGACCGCCCTCGCCTTGAGCTTTTCACGCAAGCTCTTGGCGATGTCGGTCATGGCATCGAAGTCCGCCACGCCGGAACGATGCATCCAGCGCAAGACCTGCTTGGCGCGGAAGGGCTTTTCGCCCTGCTCGGCAAACCAGGCAGTCAGGCCATCGGCATCGAAATCCAGCAAATTAACGGTCATCGGATACTGCTTCGGCTGAGAATCAACGGCCGGAATAGGTGTTCATGCCCGGGAAGAAGAAAGCAACTTCCACGGCAGCGGTTTCCGGAGCGTCGGAACCATGAACGGCGTTGGCGTCGATGGACTCGGCGAAGTCGGCGCGGATAGTGCCCTTGTCGGCCTTCTTCGGATCGGTGGCGCCCATCAGTTCGCGGTTCTTGGCGATGGCGTTCTCGCCTTCCAGGCACTGGATCATGACCGGACCGGAGGTCATGAAGGAGACCAGATCCTTGAAGAAGGGGCGCTCTTTGTGCACGGCGTAGAACTGGCCGGCTTCCTGCTCGGACAGCCAGGTCATGCGGGCAGCGATGACCTTCAGGCCGGCGCCTTCAAAACGGGAATAGATCTGGCCGATCACGTTCTTTTTGACGGCGTCCGGCTTGATGATGGAAAGGGTGCGTTCGATAGCCATGGGTTTGCTCCGAGAAAGCTAGTCAGTTGAAAAACGGGTGATTTTAACAGACTCGGCGACCAAGCGCCCGCCTCACTGTGCAGGCGCCCTGCTCTCGCCGGCCGCGACAAGCGGCGCACGCAGCATGGCAAAATCGCGCGGCGCAACGTATTGCAGCAACTCCTTGCCATCGGCATCGACGACGACATCGAGCCCCTTTTCCGGATACAGGAGATGCACCCGTTTTTCCGACACGACCAGGCGCTCGCCCGGCTGACCAAAACGCTGGGTGACGGTCGCCTCATCCAGATTGACCGTCGGTATCACGCTGACCGCCTTGATCGGCAAATCATTGATCACCGCCAGATCGTCAGGATGCAGGGTGATCTTGCGGGTCGTGCTTTCCATGTGCTGCGCTTTCAGGGCCCGTTCCCGCATGGCGACAATCGCCGCTTCCGGCGCGTCGACGGTGACGATGACACGGGCGAGTACGAAGCCGAGCGAAACCTGGCCGTAATAGGCCTCCAGCGCCCCCGTCTCGTTGGGCTCGGCAATGATGGCAACCTCGACCTCGTTGCCCAGCTTTTGCTTGACCTGCGCCAGCGTGCTGACACCTGGCTGCAGACCGAATACACGGCTCCCGCCCTGACCGTCGACCTCGATCTGCCAGGGCAGGTCGGTCTCCGGATTGAGCCCATCCTGCTTGGCCAGCCCGGGAATCAGGAAAGGAACGACCAGCGCGACAAGAATCAGGGCAATGATGGAGAGGGCAAATTTCATGGTCTTCGTGTGGCATGACGGGGAGAAGATTGTGCCACAGGCACTCCGCACAAAAAGAAGCCCCGGCCGGGACCGGGGCTTTCCTGGCGGGCGCAGACCGCGTTACAGCATGCCCAGTTGCTGCGGCAGCCACAGCGACAGGCCTGGCCAGTAGGTGACCACCATCAGGAAACAGAGCATCGACAACAGCCACGGCCAGACGGCCACGGTCAGTTCGGTGATGCCCATCTTGGTGATCCCTGAGGCAACATACAGGTTGAGGCCAACCGGCGGGTGACACATACCGACTTCCATGTTCACCACCATCAGGATGCCGAAGTGCACCGGGTGGATACCCAGCGCCGTCGCCACCGGGAACAGGATGGGGGCAAAGATCAGCACGATGGAGGACGGTTCCATGAAGTTGCCGGCGAGCAGCAGGATGACGTTCACCGCGAGCAGGAAGGTGATCACGCCGAGGCCGTTGCCCAGCATCCAGTCAGCCAGCGCCTGCGGGATGTTCTCGTTGGTCATGATGAAGGAGAACAGCACGGCATTGGTGATGATGTAGAGCAGCATCGCCGACATGTTGGCCGAGTTGAGCAGCACCTTCGGCACATCCTTGAGGCCCATGTCCTTGTAGATGAACACGGCAACGATGAAGGCATAGACGGCCGACATGGCAGCGGCTTCGGTCGGCGTGAAGATGCCGCTATAGATACCGCCCATCACCACCACGATCAGCAGCAGCCCCCAGACCGACTTGCGGAAGCTGATCCAGCGCTCGCCCCACGACGCCTTCGGCTGACGCGGATAGTTGAACTTGCGGGCACGGTACCAGGTCACCCCACCCAACACGCCAGCCAGGGCCAGGCCCGGGATGACGCCGGCCATGAACAGGGCGCCGACCGAGGTATTGGTCGCCACCGAGTACATCACCATGACGATGGACGGCGGAATCAGGATACCGAGCGCACCGGAGGTCGAGATGACGCCGGCCCCGAAGCGGCTAGGGAAGCCTGCCTTGACCATCGCCGGCAGCAGGATGGAGCCGATGGCAACCACCGTCGCCGGGCTGGAACCGGACACCGCCGCGAACAGCGCACAGGCAACAACGCCGGCCAGGCCGAGGCCGCCATACCAGTGTCCGACCATCGAGGTCGCGAAGTTGATCATCCGTTTCGCCACCCCGCCGTGGGTCAGGAAGTTGCCGGCCAGGATGAAGAACGGAATAGCCATGATCTCGAACTTCTCGATGCCCGTGAACAGCTTGAGTGCCACGGACTCCAGCGGCACCTGCGTCATGGTGAACAGGAAGGTCAGCACGGTCAGGCCGAGCGAAATGGAGATCGGCATGCCGGTCAGCATGAGGACAGCCAGCAGGCTGAAAATCACCAGGGCGTTCATTGCTGGTCTCCTTGCTTGGATTCGGTACGACGCTCAGCCTGGCGACGCTCTTCGGCCACATCGCTCACCTCGTTACGGCGCTCTTCGCCGCTGCGCCGCTCGCCCAGTTGGTCGTGTTTCAGGTCGT
>JAEUOE010000180.1 GCA_016790885.1 Dechloromonas sp.
AGGGAGTGCTCTACCACTGAGCCACATGGGCCTACCTTAAAACTCCAGCCGTACCGTGTCGTGGAGCGGGTGAAGGGAATCGAACCCTCGTCTTAAGCTTGGAAGGCTTCAGCTCTACCATTGAGCTACACCCGCAAAACCTTACGCCCGCAGCACTGGCCGCTACAGCATTCAATCTGGTGGAGGGAGAAGGATTCGAACCTTCGAAGGCTGAGCCGACAGATTTACAGTCTGTTCCCGTTGACCGCTTGGGTATCCCTCCGGAAGAACCCGAGATTATCCGGACGACTTAACCCCCTGTCAACACCAAAAAACAGAAAAGCCGGCATATAGCCGGCTTTTCGCACAATTACTGCTGATTTACTTCTGAGCCAGAACCCAGGCAACCAGTTTCTTGGCTTCGTCTTCGGTGACGTTGTTGGGGGGCATCGGAATCTGACCCCAGGCGCCCTTGCCGCCAGCCTTGACTTTGGTGGCCAGCATGGCCGGAGCCTTGGCATCGCCCTTGTACTTGGCAGCAACTTCCTTGTAGGACGGGCCGACCAACTTCTTGTCGATGGCGTGGCAGGACATGCAGTTCTTGGCCTTGGCCAGGGCTTCGTCGGCCTGGGCCTGACCAGCCATCACGATACCTGCAGCAGCCATCATGGCAACATAAACAGCTTTCATTCTCTCGCTCCGTTTGACGGGTTGGTGGGTAAATCAACTTCGGATGATAAAACCCTTTTCTATCCCTTGCAAACCAAGGTGGAAAGCCGGTTTGTTCTTTGCATCCGTGATGTTATTAACGCATCAAGCCGACAAAGGTTGACAGCAAATGCTTATAAAGGGCGGGACGAAACAGCCAGCAATGCGCCGGCCGACATGAATAAACCGCCAAACAGGCGGTTCTGGCTGCGAATGGTGGCCGGATCATGCAACCAGCGCCCCAGCTTCGCAGCAGCCAGGGCGTAACACGACATGACAAGCATGTCGGTCAGACAAAGCGTCAAGGCGATTGTCAGATATTGCCCAACCTGCTCCCTTGCTGGATCGATGAACTGGGGAACAAGGGCGCCAATGAATATGATGGCCTTGGGATTGGTCAGATTGACCAGCAGCCCCTGCAGAAACAAACCCTTGCGGCGCACCGGCGGCGCATTGACGTCGACAGGAACAGGTGCCGCCCGCCACTTCTGGATACCCAGCCAGACCAGATAGGCAGCACCAACGAACTTGACCAGGGCAAAGGCGGTTTCCGATGCGGCAAGCAAGGCGCCCAGGCCGAGCGCCACAATCATCAGGTGCAGCAGAATAGCCGCCTGCAAACCGAGGATGGCCGTCAGTGCGGCCAGATAGCCGTGCCGCATGCCGGTACTCATGCTGATGACAGCCCCCGGGCCGGGCGTGACGGCAATCAGGATTGCCGCCAGCAGAAACCCGAGCCAGACCGCCAGTGTCATTTACCGCGCAAAAGCTGCTTGACGTCGCGCACAGCCCCCTTGTCGGCCGAGGTGGCCATCAAGGCATAGGCCTGTAGCGCAGCAGAGATTACACGCTCCCGATCGACCGGTTTCCACGCCGCATCACCCTTGGCCTCCATGGCGGCACGACGTTCAGCCAATACACCATCGGCAACAGCCAGATGAATGCGGCGGTTCGGGATGTCGATCTCGATGGTATCGCCCTCTTCGACCAAGCCGATGGCGCCTCCGTCCGCCGCTTCCGGAGAGGCGTGACCGATGGACAGGCCGGAGGTGCCACCGGAGAATCGGCCGTCGGTGAGGAGGGCACACTCCTTGCCCAGGCCCATCGACTTCAGGTAGGAGGTCGGATAAAGCATCTCCTGCATGCCTGGACCGCCCTTCGGGCCTTCGTAGCGAATCACCACCACGTCGCCGGCAACGACTTGGCCGCCCAGGATCGCTTCGACGGCCGCATCCTGGCTTTCGAAGACACGGGCACGTCCGGTGAATTTCCAGATCGACTCATCCACACCCGCCGTCTTGACGATGCAACCATCCAGCGCGATGTTGCCGTAAAGAACAGCCAGACCGCCATCCTTGGAATAGGCGTTGGCCTGGTTGCGGATACAGCCATGCGTGCGATCCAGGTCGAGTTCGTTGAACCGCCGATCCTGAGAGAACGCAACCTGCGTCGGCACACCACCCGGCGCAGCCTTGAAAAACTCATGCACCTTGACGTCGTGCCCACGCACGATATCCCAACGGTCGATCGCTTCGCCCAGCGTTCTGGCGTGGACGGTCGGCATATCGCGATGAAGCAGGCCGGCGCGGTCGAGTTCGCCCAGAATGCTCATGATGCCGCCAGCACGATGCACATCCTCGATGTGGTATTTGTCGGTCATTGGTGCCACCTTGCACAGGCAGGGAACCGAACGGGAAATGCGGTCGATGTCGGCCATGGTGAAGTCGACACCGGCCTCCTGCGCCGCCGCCAGGATATGCAGCACCGTGTTGGTCGAGCCACCCATGGCCACATCGAGGGTCATGGCATTTTCGAAAGCGCCACGGGTCGCAATCGAGCGCGGCAAGACCGAAGCGTCATCCTGTTCGTAGTAGCGTTTGCACAGTTCGACAGCCAGATGGCCTGCCTTCAGGAACAGTTGCTTGCGGTCGGCATGGGTAGCGACAACCGTACCATTCCCCGGCAGGCTGAGGCCGAGGGCTTCGGTCAGGCAGTTCATCGAATTGGCAGTGAACATGCCGGAACACGAACCGCAGGTCGGGCAGGCAGAACGCTCGATTTCGTCGAGGTCAGCCTGCGACACGGACGCATCGGCGGCCTTGACCATGGCATCCACCAGATCGAGATGGACCACCTGATCCTTCAGCTTGACCTTGCCTGCCTCCATCGGGCCGCCGGAGACGAAAACGACCGGGATATTCAGGCGCATGGCGGCCATCAGCATGCCCGGAGTGATCTTGTCGCAGTTGGAAATGCAGACCATGGCGTCGGCACAGTGGGCGTTGACCATGTATTCGACCGAATCGGCGATCAGGTCGCGGCTGGGCAACGAATAGAGCATGCCGCTGTGGCCCATCGCAATGCCGTCGTCGATGGCGATGGTGTTGAATTCCTTGGCGATGCCGCCGGCCGCTTCGATCTCCCGTGCCACCAGTTGGCCCATGTCCTTGAGATGCACGTGGCCCGGCACGAACTGGGTGAAGCTGTTGACCACGGCGATGATCGGCTTGCCGAAATCGCCATCCTTCATGCCGGTGGCGCGCCACAGGGCGCGTGCGCCGGCCATGTTGCGGCCATGGGTGGAAGTGCGGGAACGGTATTGCGGCATGACTTTCTCTCCGTCAAAAACTGGACGCCTCGGTGCTTCACGGGGCGCGAACTATAATCGGCTAATTCTAGCCCACTCTGCGCTTGCGATGCTTCTTCACCCGCAGTTCGATCCTGTTGCTTTTTCCGTCGGCCCGCTGGCTGTGCGCTGGTATGGTTTGATGTATTTGGCGGCCTTCGTTCAATTCATTTTGCTCGGCCGCTACCGGATCAAATCCCGGCCCGGCTTGCTGACTGTCGAGCAACTCGACGACCTGCTGTTCTACGGCATGCTCGGCGTGATTCTCGGCGGCCGATTGGGACAGGTTCTGTTTTACGAACCGGCGTATTACCTGGATAACCCGCTGGAAATCCTGGCCGTCTGGAAGGGCGGCATGAGCTTTCACGGCGGCTTCCTCGGCGTGCTGGTCGCCATGGGGTTGTGGACGCGCAAGCATGGCAAACACTGGTTCGACGTCATGGATTTTGTCGCGCCACTGGTGCCGCTTGGCCTGGCTGCCGGGCGGATCGGCAACTTCATTAACGGCGAGCTGTGGGGACGCATCGCCGACCCAGGACTGCCGTGGGCCATGATCTTCCCGCAATCAGGCGACATGCAGCCGCGCCACCCTTCGCAGCTCTATCACGTCGGGCTGGAAGGCCTGGCGCTGTTCGCCATCCTGTGGCTCTACAGCCGGCAGGTGCGACCACGGGCAGCGGTATCCGGCGTATTCCTGATCGGCTACGGCACATTCCGCTTCATCACCGAATTTTTCCGCGAGCCGGATCACGGCATTTTCGGGCAGTCCTACACGATCAGCATGGGGCAATGGCTGTCGTTGCCGATGATCCTGATCGGCATCGCCATGGTCGTCTTGGCCTACCGGAAGAAGCCTCTATAATTATGGATTACGTTCAACTTTCTACAGGAATTCAGTCATGACGCGTCCGTTCAAGGTTCTCGGTATCCAGCAAATCGCCATCGGCGGCCCTTCCAAGGAAAAGCTGCGCACGTTGTGGGTCGACATGTTCGGCCTGGAAGTCACCAGCACCTTCGTTTCAGAGCGTGAGAACGTCGACGAGGACATCTGCGCCATGGGCAGCGGTCCCTTCAAGGTCGAGGTCGACCTGATGCAGCCGCTCGATCCGGAAAAGAAGCCGGCCGTCCATGCCACCCCGCTCAACCACGTCGGCCTGTGGATCGACGACCTGCCCAAGGCCGTCGAATGGCTGTCGGCCAACGGCGTGCGCTTCGCACCGGGCGGCATCCGCAAGGGCGCGGCCGGGTTCGACATCACCTTCCTGCACCCGAAGGCCAATGAGGAATTCCCGATTGGCGGCGAAGGCGTGCTGATCGAACTGGTGCAGGCGCCGAAGGAAGTCGTCTCGGCATTTGCCAAGCTGGCCGCCCAGTAAGCTCGCCTCATGGCGGACATCCCCGAGGACGATCTCGCGGAAACCCGGGCGGCGATGGCGCCGACGCTGAATGCGACGGCCTCCATCCTGCCCCTGCTGGCAAAAAACCGGCAAGCCCGCTTCGACCCTCAGCTCAACCAGCGCTGGCAGACGGCTCTCCGCAATCTGACCGGGGACTGGGGCATGCGCCATCAAACCGGCGAAGTTGCCGTGCGACCGGGCGTATTCGCGCTCTATCAACTGGCGCTCGAAAGTGGCGACGGCGACTGCCTGCGGCTCGTCGAAGGTCTGGCCAGCGTCATCGACCGGATCGAGGATGTCGGCCCGTCACCGCGACTGGTCGCCGCCTTCAGTGCCTGCCTAGAATCCCTGGGCGATCCGCGCGGGCTAGAACACGACGCCTTCACCGAACGTGCGCAACATTTTGCCGAGCGCCTGACCGCGGTGGCCGGGGAGTTGCAAGAAACCGCCGCCCGTTCTGCGGTCATCGACCGGCTATTCGCCGGCGACAGCGAGGACAAGGTCAGTCAGATGCGCGACGCCCTTGCCGCCTTGCCACCTGATGCGTATGCCTTGAAAACACTATCCGCGCAAATGGCACTGGAGGCCGAGCAGATCGGCATGTACGGCATCATGCACCTGGCGCGGCAACTGAATCGCGCCGTCGGCGACGGTGCCCATCTGGAACTCGGTTCAGTGCGTACGGGAATCGCCCGGCAACTGGATCAGCTCAGCGCGTCGCTGGCTGCGGTCGACGGCTAAATCTCGCGAAAAATACCCAGGGCCAGCCGGCGACCGTCGCTAATGTCGGCCACTTCCGTCTCGATTCGCACCGGCACGACGCGACCGTCACCCCGCTGGATTTCCGTCGTGACCGCCTGCACCGCCTTGCCATTGACGCGGCGGCTGAACTCACCGACATTCTGCGCCTGCTGCGCCGGAGGATGCAGCTGGCGCTGATGCTTGCCAACCAGCTCGCTGCGGGCACAACCAAACAGGCGTTCAGCCTGGCGATTGGCATCGAGAATGACGCCGCTGTCGCCATCGGCCAACAGCAAGGCATCGCGAGACGCCTCGAACACGGCCTGCATTCGCTCCCGGGCCAAGTCAGCCTGACGCCGCGCCTCATCGGCCTCGTATTCGACCAGCGCCAGTGTCACCAGATTGGCCACCGCCTGGGCGAACATCCGGTGTGCCGACGTCCACGGTTGGCGAACGCCGACCTGTTCCAGCGTCAGAACGCCCTGCAGCACACCCCGGATATGAATCGGCGTATCCAGCTTGGCGCTGATGCGATTGACCTGCAGATACTCCACCGTCAGTTCGCTGGTCAGCGGGTGGGCAAAAGACATCGTCGGCCGCAATACAGGCCTCGCTGCGCAGAGCACCAAAATAAACCGGGAAGCGGCTGGCAGACAGCGCACCGCCACTCAAATGGCGACCGCTGCCGCGCTCATAGCGCTCCAGACAACGCAGTTCCTGCTGATCATCGGTCAGCGCCCAGATACCGACGCGCTCGACACCGGAGATCTGCGCCGCGGCCTCGGTCAGCACGCTCAGCGTCACGTCGAGCGATGCCTCCTTGAAATAGAGGCCGCGCGACAGGGTGGCGACGCCCTCCTGCAACTCGGCTGGCGACATCAGCGAGGGCGAATTTCCGCCCGGATTGAGCATGCTTCCCATGGTATTCACAACAGTCTGGCCACAAATAGGTCATTGAACTGAGGTGAATTTTAGGCTTCGGCGCCTTGGTTAGCTGTGAAATACACCACACCCAACAAAAGTTACATCACCTTTGTCAGTTCACTCCGGACCGGGCGTGGTCTTGAAGATGAAAGCAGCCTTCTCGATATTGGCGATCCAGACTAGGCCATCACCATAGTGGCCCGTCTGCGCCACATCGGTAATGCGTTGAAAGATTGCCTCGGCAACGTCGTCGGGTGCGACGATCTCGACGCGCACCTTGGGCGTGTAGTCGGTTAGCTCATCCTTGATCCGGACCTTGGCCGGCACATGCCGGCTCGGTGCGCTACAGCCCTCGACCTTGGTCACTGTCATCCCCGGAAATCCGGGCAGGGTAACCAGCGCGTCGCGCAAAGACGGTAACTTATTGGGTCGGATAATCGCTTTGATCTCTTTCATCATGCCTCCACTTCTCGCTCTTCAAACCGTTGGTAAAGGACAGGCAGCACAACCAGGGTCAACAGGGTCGAGGTGATCAAGCCTGCAATGACCACCACCGCCAGCGGCCTGGTTACCTCAGAGCCCGGTCCGGTTGAAAACAACATCGGTATGAGCGCCAGCATAGCAACGCTCGCTGTCATCATTACCGGACGGAAACGGTGTTTGCAGCCCTCAACCACAGCCTCGGCAACAGTTAGTCCTTCCTCTCTGAGCTGTCTTATAAACGAAACCAGCACCACGCCGTTCAGAACCGCAATCCCCCAGAGATTAATGAACCCCACGGCCGCCGGCACCGACAAGTACTCCCCGGAAACCAGCAAGCCAAAGATTCCTCCGATGGACGCAAGAGGCAGGACAAGAATGATCAGCGAGGCAAACCTCAAGGAATTGAAGAGAATGAACAGCAAGAAGAATATCGCAGCAATAGTCAGGGGAATAATGATCATCAAGCGGTCCATCGCCCGTTCCATGTTTTCAAACTGCCCACCCCACTCAAGCACGTAGCCGTCAGGCAAAACCACCTCTTTGGCAATCCTCGCCTGAGCTTCAGCAACGAAGCCGCCGAGATCCCGATTAAGCACGTTTGCCCCGATAACCAATCGGCGTTTCGCGCTCTCTCGTGAGATCTGCGAGGGACCATCCTCCACCGACAGACGGGCCACATCACGCAAAGGGACGATTGCGCCACCCGGCGAGCGGATCAGGATATTCCCGACATCTTCCACTGAATCCCGGAAACTGGCGGGATAGCGCAGCACCAGCGGGAAACGACGTTGCCCCTCGAAGACCTGAGATGCCTCTTTGCCCCCTACTGCCATTTCAATCACTTCATTCACATCGGAAACATTTAATCCGTAGCGCGCGATGGCATCCCGGTCAATGTGAATCGATAGGTAGTTCTGGCCGGAGACCTGTTCGACTCTGAGGTCTGTCGCGCCTTTGAGACTGGAAAGCACCTTGGCGATTTCTGCCCCGGTGTCTTTCAACTTACCGAGGTCGTCTCCGAAAAGCTTGATCGCCACTTGTGAACGCACCCCGGAGACCATTTCATCGACACGCGCAGCGATTGGCTGGGAGATCGCCAATTCGATGCCGGGCAAAGTCTTCAGCTTGTTTCGGATCGCATCCGCAATATCCGCTTGAGTCCAGCCATCCGGCCACTGATCACGTGGTTTGAGCGTGACGATGGGATCAGATTCGTTCGGCTGCCCTGGATCCGCGGGTGATTCGCCACGCCCTAGCCGTGAGACGGCACCGGCGACACCCGGGACTTCCATAATCCGTTTCATGGCCTCGAACTCCATATTCACGGACTCATCAAGGGAGATATTTGGCGCCCGCACGATCACTGGCGTTACCGACCCTTCCTGCATGATGGGAATAAACGACTTACCCAGCAAAGGAAAGGTGGCAAGGCTCGCAACCAGAGCACCAACCGCACCCAGAACAACGGTACGACGATTCTCCAGCGCCCAATCCAGCATCCTCAGATAGGGCTTCTTCAGGAACGCCAGGAAACGAGTATCGTGCTCATCCCCCCCTTTGAGCATATAGGAGCAAAGAACTGGCGAGAGCGTGAAGGAAAGAACCAGCGAAATTGCCAGTGCGATTCCAATCGTCATCGCCAAGGGTGCAAACATTTTTCCTTCCATCCCCTCCAGAGAGAGCAGGGGCATGAAGACGAGGATGATGATGCCGACCCCAAAGAGAACAGGGGTACCCACCTCTGCTGCAGCCTCAAGAACGATCCGCGCCTTGGACTCTCCCAGCTTTAGACGAGCGCCCAGTCGGGCAAAGGTGTTCTCAACAACGACCACGGAACCATCGACCATGATACCGATCGCGATCGCCAACCCACCCAAGGACATCAAATTTGCCGATATTCCGTATTGCCCCATGACCATGAAAGTCATCAATGGCGTCAAGATCAATGTCGCAACGACAATCAATGAGCTACGAACATCGCCCAGGAATACGAAAAGCACAACGATGACGAGAATGATGCCCTCGACCAGCACTTTAGCAACGTTAAGTAGCGCCGCATCGACCAGATCAGTCCGGTCATAAAAGGCTGTGATCTGCAGCCCGCCGGGGAGCAAGCGCTGCTCGTTGATTTCGGCCACCCGGGTTTTGATTCGATTGACCACCTCGCGTGCGTTGCCGCCACGTACCATTTGGACGATACCAGCCACCTGCTCACTGACCCCGTCCTTGACAATCGCCCCCTGACGTACTTCGGTCCCAATTTTGACTTCTGCGACGTCACGCACATAAATCGGTGTGCCGCTGTACTCTCGAAGGACGATATTGCCGATGTCCTCAATTTTCCCGATGAGGCCAAGACCGCGGATGAGATAGCGCTCGGCAAAGATAGGAATCTGACCACCGGAGGAATTGGCATTGTTTTTTGCAAGTGCGGAATACACGTCCGCCAAGGTCAGTTGATAGTGGCGCAACCGCTCCGGATTCACTTTGACGTGATACTGCTTGGCAAATCCGCCCATCGAGTTGATTTCTGCAACACCAGGGATGGAACGCAACAAGGGCCGCACGACCCAATCCTGTATGGTCCGCCGTTCTGTCAACTCCTCGACAGAAAGCCTCTTCCCCTTATCCTCTGGTAACTCGAGCGTGTATTGATAAACCTCGCCCAAACCCGTGGAGACCGGGCCAAGCACCGGCGACACGCCCGTTGGCATTTGCGTCATTACCTCGATCAGCCGCTCCATCACCAACTGGCGGGCAAAGAAGACATCGGTACTATCCGTAAAAACCAGCGTAATCAGGGAGATGCCGTTACGATTCAGAGATCGCATCTCGGTCAAGCCAGGCAAGCCCGTCATCGAAATTTCGATGGGCACCGTCACAAAACGCTCGACCTCTTCTGGGCTTCTTCCAGGAACCTCTGTCGCTACCTGCACCTGGACATTGGTCACATCGGGAAAGGCATCAACAGACAGCTTGGGAAGCGCCCAAAACCCAGCACCGAGAAAAACCAAGGCCATGACAGCAACGACAACCCGTTGTTTCAGGGCCGCCCTGATGAGCGATTCGATCATCTCAACCTCCCATCAAGCGACGCTTGCGCTCGTTGTTGAGGTGATACGCGCCTTCCACGACCACTTTGTCGCCATCATTCAAGCCGCTCAGCACAGGGCGCACACCATTAACGTCTGGAGCGAGCTTGACAGGAATGAGTCGGAAAATCCGTTCGTTTTCCTGAACAAAGACGTACTCACCGTCCCCATCGCGGACCACCGCCGAGGCTGGGACAACCAACTTTGATACGGGCTTGGCCAAAATGAGCATTGACGCCAGCATGGCTGGTTTCAGTCGGCCATCCCGGTTGTCAAGTTCGCTGCGAACGAGCACTGTTCTGGTCTCTGGATTCACCGTCTTGCCAACGTAGATCAGCTTGCCGACCAGTCGCTCGTTGTTCAGCGCAGGAACCTCAATGGAAACCGGTTGCCCGACGCTCACCAGGCCTATCTGCTGTTCAGGAACCTGA
>JAEUOE010000210.1 GCA_016790885.1 Dechloromonas sp.
ATGGATACCGATGATCATGCCTTCGTACAGCTTCTCGCCCGGGCTGACGAACATGCGGCCGCGATCCTGCAGCTTCCACAGCGCGTAGGCGACGGCTTCGCCGTTGTCCTGCGAGATCAGCACGCCGTTGCGGCGCTCGGCGACGGTGCCTTCCTTGACCGGGGCGTATTCGTCGAAAACGTGGCTCATCAGGCCATTGCCGCGGGTCAGGTTCATGAACTCGCCCTGGAAACCGATCAGGCCGCGAGCCGGGATGCGGTACTCGATACGGACGCGACCACGGCCGTCCGGCACCATGTCGAGCATCTCGCCCTTGCGCAGGCCGAGTGCTTCCATGACGCCACCCTGGTGCTCTTCCTCGACGTCGACGGTCAGCTGCTCGTACGGCTCGCACTCGACGCCATTGATGGTCTTCTTGACCACACGCGGACGGCCGACAGCCAGCTCGTAGCCTTCGCGACGCATGTTCTCGAGCAGGATGCCGAGGTGCAGTTCGCCACGGCCGGCCACGTCGAACACGTCGCCGTTCGGGGTGTCATGGACGCGCAGCGCCATGTTGGTCAGCAGTTCCTTGTGCAGGCGGTCGCGGATCTGGCGGCTGGTCACGAACTTGCCTTCGGTGCCGGCCAGCGGGCTGGTGTTGACCATGAACTGCATGGACAGGGTCGGCTCGTCGATCTTGAGCAGCGGCAAGGCTTCCGGCTGATCCGGGTCGGTCACCGTGCAACCGAGCACCAGGTCTTCGATACCGGTGATCTGGACGATGTCGCCGGCCAGGCCTTCTTCCATCTCGATCTTGTTCAAGCCCTTGTAGCCGAACACCTGACCGATCTTGGCCTTGATCGGGGAACGATCGTGCTCGGCAGCCTCTTCCTCGGTACCGAACATGACCATGACGTTCTGACCGGTCTTGACGCGGCCACGGATGATCTTGCCGACGCCGATGCGGCCGACGTAGGACGAGTAGTCGAGGGCGGTGATCTGCAGCTGCAGCGGCGCATCGACATCGGCATCCGGGGCCGGCACGTGACGCAGGATGGTGTCGAACAGCGGCTTCATGTTCTCGCGCGGCTGGTCGAGTTCCATCGCGGCCCAGCCGTTCAGGCCGGATGCGTAGACGATCGGGAAGTCGAGTTGTTCGTCGGTGGCGCCGAGCTTGTCGAACAGGTCGAAGGTCAGGTTCACGGCATTGTCCGGATCGGCGCCGTCGCGGTCGACCTTGTTGACCAGCACGATCGGGCGCAAGCCCTGGGCCAGTGCCTTCTTGGTCACGAAACGGGTTTGCGGCATCGGGCCTTCGGCGGCATCGACCAGCAGCACCACGCCATCGACCATGCCGAGTACGCGCTCGACTTCACCACCGAAATCGGCGTGGCCCGGGGTGTCGACGATGTTGATGTGAATGCCTTCGTACTCGACCGCCGTGTTCTTGGACAGGATCGTGATGCCACGTTCCTTTTCAATATCGCCGGAGTCCATGACGCACTCGACCAGTTGCTGGTGAGCGGCGAAGGTGCCGGACTGGCGGAGCAGTTGGTCGACCAGGGTAGTTTTACCGTGGTCAACGTGGGCGATGATGGCGATGTTGCGGATCGGACGAGCAGACATGGGATTGGGAATGGCCTGAAAAATCAAAGGCGTGATTCTATCACCCCATGCTGCGCCGCAACATACCCACGGAGGTTTTTAGCCCTCTTTATTACGCATGAAATCAGCCGTGTGGAAGAAATTGCTGAGCAGGCCCTTGCGAAGATCCTCGCTCAGGCCGATGTCTTCCATGGCCAGCGCCATGCAGGCGACCCACTGGTCGCGCTCCTGGACACCGATGGCAAACGGCATGTGGCGACCGCGCAGGCGCGGATGGCCGAATTTCTCGACGAACAGGTCGGGGCCGCCCATCCAGCCGGACAGAAACATGAACAACTTGTCGCGCGACCCCTGCAGGTCTTCCGGATGCATGGCCCGCAACTCCTTGAACTGCGGAACCGTGGCCATCAGTTCGTAGAAGCGATCGCACAGTTTGCCGACAGCCGCCTCGCCGCCGATTTTTTCGTAAGTGGTGGTGGTTTCTTCCATGTTGTATTCCCTGATGATCAAGGCGTGCGTTTCTTGCGCGGCGCACTGCCTGGTTTGCTGAAACTGCCCGGGCCGCGTGCCGCCGGCTTGGCGCCCGGGCGTGGAGAAGCGCCCCCCGGACGTGGCGAGCGGCTGCAGGTCGAGGTGCGAACGCCCTGCCCTTCCCTGGTCTGGCGGGCCACCATCGCCGCTGCCTTCTGGCCGGTGCCGGCCGGCTGCCAGGCCGGAATGAGCTGCTTCTTGCCATTGCCGATCAGGTCGGCCCGGCCCATTTTCTTGAGCGCCTCGCGCAACAAGGGCCAGTTTTCCGGATCGTGGTAACGCAGGAAAGCCTTGTGCAGCTTGCGTTGCGTGCCGGTGCGCACCGAGCCGACCACCTCGGCACCCTCGCGGTGCAGCTTCTTCAGCGGGTTGCGCTCGGTGTGGTACATGGTCGTCGCCAGCGCCATCGGCGTCGGTACAAACGCCTGCACCTGGTCGAGGCGGAAGTTGTTCTTCTTCAGCCATAGCGCCAGGTTGAGCATGTCCTCGTCGGTCGTTCCCGGGTGGGCAGCGATGAAGTACGGGATCAGGTACTGCTCCTTGCCGGCCTCGCGCGAGAAACGGTCGAACAACTGCTTGAAGCGGTCGTAGGTGCCAATGCCCGGTTTCATCATCTTCGAGAGCACGCCCTCCTCGGTATGCTCCGGCGCGATCTTCAGGTAGCCGCCGACGTGATGGGTAACCAGTTCCTTGATGTACTCCGGCGAACGCACGGCAAGGTCGTAGCGCAGGCCGGAACCGATGGTGATGCGCTTGACGCCCTTGATGGCGCGCGCCCGGCGGTACAGCGAAATCAACGGCGTGTGATCGGTGCCCATGTTCTCGCAGATGTCGGGATACACGCAGGACAGGCGGCGGCAGGCGGACTCGATCTTCTCGTCCTTGCACTTGAGGTGGTACATGTTGGCGGTCGGCCCGCCGAGGTCGGTGACGACGCCGGTAAAGCCCGGCGTCTTGTCGCGCATTTCCTCGATTTCGCGAATGATCGAATCCTCGGAGCGGCTCTGGATGATGCGCCCTTCGTGCTCGGTAATCGAACAGAAGGTGCAGCCACCGAAGCAGCCGCGCATGATGTTGACCGAGAAGCGGATCATCTCCCAGGCCGGGATCTTGGCCTCGCCGTAGCTCGGGTGCGGCTGGCGGGCGAAGGGCGATTCGTAAACCGAATCGATCTCTTCGGTACTGAGCGGGAAAGGCGGCGGGTTGAGCCACACATCGCGTTCGCCATGCGCCTGCACCAGCGCCCGGGCGTTGCCGGGGTTCGATTCGAGGTGGAAGGTGCGCGAGGCGTGGGCGTAGAGTACCGGATCGTCCTTGACCTGCTCGTAGGACGGCAGGCGGATGACGGTGTGGGCACGACGGTCCTTGCGGGCAGCCAGGCGCTCGGTGCGGGACACGATGCGGATCGGCTGGGCGCCGCTGGCCGGCGCTTCGGCAGTGGCGCAAGCAGATTGGCGGGCGGGCTCTTCCATCGCATAGGGGTCGGCATGCTTGATCAGCGGTCCCGGCGTATCGACCTCGGTCGAATCCATGGCCTCCCATTCGTTCGATGGCACCCAACCGGAGGGCACCATGAAAGCGGTACCGCGCAGATCGCGAATGTCGCCGATTTTTTCGCCCTTGGCCAGGCGGTGCGCCAGCTCGACGATGGCCCGCTCGGCATTGCCGAAAATCAGCAGATCGGCCTTCGAATCGGGCAGCACGGAACGGCGAACCTTGTCCGACCAGTAGTCGTAGTGGGCAATGCGGCGCAGGCTGGCCTCGATCGAGCCGACGATGACCGGCACCCCGGCATAGGCTTCCCGGCAACGCTGGGCGTAAACGGTGACCGCACGATCCGGTCGTTTGTTCGCCTCGGCGTTGGGCGTATAGGCGTCGTCGGAGCGGATCTTGCGGTCAGCCGTATAGCGGTTGATCATCGAGTCCATGTTGCCGGCGGTAACACCGTAGAACAGATTGGGTTTGCCGAGCTTGCGGAAGTCGGCTGCCGAATTCCAGTCCGGCTGGCTGATGATGCCGACGCGGAAGCCCTGCGCCTCGAGCAGGCGGCCGATCAGGGCCATGCCGAAACTCGGATGATCGATATAGGCGTCGCCGGTAATCAGGATGATGTCGCAGGAATCCCAGCCGAGCGCTTCCATTTCGGCGCGCGACATGGGCAGGAAGGGGGCCGGCCCGAAGCGGTGCGCCCAGAACTTGCGGTAAGAGAAGAGAGAACGCGGCGTTTGAGCCAAACTAAGCTGATTCGAATTCATGCAGTATTTTACCCGAGTGCGCTGACGGCCATGGCATACTCAAAGTCTCAAGCATTCGTCCCCCCTGCACGCTCATGCATCTACCCACACGCGAACAGGCCGGCGTCCTGATTGTTTCCGTCAGCGGCCGCATAGACCACACTGCAAGCGAAGAGTTCACTCAGGCTCTGGAACCCCTGCTGGTCTGCTGCGCCCGGGAACATCCTCCCCTGTTGCTCGATTTCTCCGGTGTCGATTACATCAGCAGTGCCGGATTGCGCGTGCTGATGATGGCATCCCGTCGCGCCAAGGTGCAGCAAGGTGTTTTCGCCATCGCCGCCCTGCAGCCGATGGTGCAGGAAGTGTTTGCCATCAGCCGCTTCAACCTGATCGTTCCCTGCCATGCCACGGTCGACGCGGCCTGCAAGGCCCTGGGGGCATGAACGAGGTCATTTTCTGGGGAACACGCGGCTCCCTGCCGGTTGCACTGACTTACCGCGATATTCGCGAGAAGATCATCGGCGCACTGATCGCGGCCAACGGAAAGACATTCAAGAATCACGCCGCCCTCGACCAGTTCGTCGACACCCTGCCTTTCGCCATCAGCGGCACCTTTGGCGGCAACTCGGCGTGCGTCGAAATCGTCGGCGACGGCCCCGAGCATTTCATCTGCGACATGGGTAGCGGCGCCCGCCCGCTCGGCCAGGCCAAGATGGCTCAGTTCGGCGTGGCAAATCCGCAGACCTATCACATCTTCATTTCCCATCTGCACTGGGATCACCTGATGGGCTTCCCGTATTTCGCCCCCATGTACATCCCGGGCAACCGCATCGTGGTGCACGGCTGCCACCCGAAGCTGGAAGAATCGATCCGCCAGCAGATGCAGGCCCCGAACTTCCCGGTCGACTACGCACAGGCAGGTGCCCGCATCGAGTTTCAGCTGATGACGCCGGACAAGCCCCACTACATCGACGGCCTCAACGTCACGCCCAAATTGCAGCACCACGCCGGCGACTCCTACGGATTCCGTTTTGACAGCCTGAAGCGCACCGTCGTTTACTCCACCGACTCCGAACACAAGCTGGACAACCCGGGTGAGTACGAATCGCTCGTCAAGTTTTTTGCCAAAGCCGACCTCGTCATCTTCGACGCCATGTATTCGCTGGCCGAAGCCGTATCGGTCAAGGCTGACTGGGGCCACTCCAGCAACGTGGTTGGTGTCGAGCTATGCCTGGCGGCGGCAGCCCGGCGGCTCGCGCTCTTTCACCACGAACCGATGCACGACGACAAGCAACTGTCCCGCCTGGAGGCCGAAACCCGGCGCCTGGAGCAGATCACCCGGGGCAGCCAGCGGCCGCTCGACATCATTTCGGCCTACGACGGACTCAGTATCTCGCTGTGAAACGCCTGGCCGGCATGCTGCTCGTCGTCATCCGTGCCGGACGCGGCCGGGCCTTGCCGCTGCTCCTGCTGGCGCTGGCTGCCGGCCTGTTCGCACGGATCGAGGAGTCGCCGCTACTCACCGTACGCGAGGCGCAGTTCGACCACTATCAGCGCTGGCAGCCGCGATCACGGGACAACGAGCCGGTCATCATCGTTGGCATCGACAGCCAAAGCCTGGTCGAACACGGGCAATGGCCCTGGCCGCGCGACCTGATTGCCCGGCTGGTGGACCGCATTCAGGCCGGAAAGCCGCTGGCCGTGGGCGTCGACATCGTATTTGCCGAGCCCGACCGCTACAGCCCGGAGGTGCTGGGCGAGCATTTCCCGGGCCTGACCAGCGAAACGCTGGCGGCGCTGCCCGATCCCGATGGTGAATTGGCGCAGGCGCTCGAACGCGCCCCGAGCGTTCTTGCCGTGGTCGGCCTGAGCAGGGACTTGCCCGGTGCCCGCCAGCCATCCCGGCCCTTGCCCGTTTATGACCTGAACGCCGACCGCGATCGCCGGCTCCCCCACTTCGTCACGGCACTCGCCAGCCGCCCGCAATTGGCCAGGGCATCGGCTGGCGAAGGCTTGATCAATGGCAGCCCGAAACTCGGCACAGCGGATACCCAGCGCGGGGTTCTGCGCCGCATGCCAACGCTGGCCTTCATCGACGAACTGCCTTTCCTCTCCCTGCCTCTGGCCATGGTGCGCCAGGCACTCGGCGAGGGCGGCACTGTCCGCCTGGAAGACGGGCCGCATGGCCTGCAGGCCATAGGCATCGGTGACTACCGTCTGCCGGTGCAGCCGAATGGCGAATTGCTGCTGCATTACGGACGTGCCAGCTCACACTACTACCTGTCAGCCGCCGATGTGCTGGCCGGTGTGCATCCACCCGACTTGTTCGCCGCACGCTTTGTGCTGATCGGTTTCAACAGCACCGGCCTCCAGGACCGCGTCGTCACCCCGCTCGGTGAAAGCCTGCCCGGCGTGGATATCCACGCCCAGGTCATTGAGAGCCTGCTCGCCGGCGAGGCCCTGCAACGCCCGTACTGGGCGACCTGGATGGAACTGGGCGTTCTGCTCGCGAGCGGCCTGCTCCTGATCGGCTTCCTGCCCATCCTGCGCGCCCGCTATGCGGTGGGCGGTTTTGTCGCGCTGGCGGCCATGATCGTGGCTGGAGGCCATCTGGCGTTCCTGGCAGGACGCTATCTGTTCGATGCCGCTTCCCTGATCCTGCTGCTCAGCCCCTCGTTCATTTCCCTGCTCGGCAACACCCTGGTCACCGCCGATGCCCGGCGACGCAGGGCCGAGCGGCAATTACAACAGAGCCGGGAGGAAACGGCACGCATGAATGGCGAACTGGATGCGGCAAAACGCATCCAGACAGGCTTGCTACCCGACACCACGCAGTTGTTCGCCGGTGATGAGCGTTTCGCGCTGGGCAGCCTGCTCGAACCGGCACGCGCTGTAGGTGGCGACTATTACGACTGCTTCATGCTCGATGCCAGCCGTCTGTGCCTGGCCATCGGCGACGTCTCCGGCAAGGGCCTGCCGGCCAGCCTGTTCATGGCCATCTCGAAAACGCTGACCGGCACGCTGGCCCGCCGTCACCGCCAACCGGGCGAAGCCTTGCAGGACATCGAGATCGAATTGAACCGCGACAACCGCGAATGCCTTTTCGTGACGGCTTTTGTCGGCATCCTGGATGTCGATACCGGCCAACTCGAATACGCCTGCGCCGGCCACGACGCGCCGGTGATACGCCGCAACGGGCAATTTCTGCGCATTGACACGTCGACAGTGGGCGGGCCGCCGCTCTGTGCAGCCGACCACTTTCCGTTTGCCTCGGCCAGCATGCAGTTGCAGGCCGGCGACCTGCTCTGCCTGTTCACCGATGGCGTTACCGAAGCGACCAACGGCCGGGAAATGTTCGGCCTGACGCGCCTGCTGAGCGCACTCGATGCCCCGGAAAGCACGGAACTCCATGCCGCAGCCCGGTTGCTGCGCGATGCAGTGCGGACCTTCGAGGCCGGTCACCCGCCCTCGGACGACCTGACCCTGCTGCTGCTTCGCTGGAATGGCCCTAGCGAACGTTGATCTCGACGCGCCGGTTCTTCGGCTCATCGACATCGTCGGCGGTCGGCACCAGGGGATCGCGCTCGCCACGCCCGACGGCTTCCAGCTTGTCCACCGCCACTCCGGATTCGATCAACAGATCACGGATACCTTCGGCCCGCGTCAGCGACAAACTGTCGTTGAGCTCGGCATTCCCCACCCGGTCGGTATGCCCGATGACCATCACCTCGGACGCCGGGCGCTCGGCAATCTCCTTGCGAATGCTGGCCAGGGCAGCCTGCGACTCCTGAGTGAGTACATTGCCACCGGCCTCGAAATAAAGCACGTAGGCACTCGGCCGGGGCGGCTGGGCGGCCAGCGCCTGAGCGAAGCGCTCCGTTACCTCGGCGGGTGACGACTGATACGGGCGATTGGCAGCCAGGCTCCGCTTGAGCGCCGCATAGGGCTGGTCGAGGCGAAGCTCACCCTGCTGGTCGCGGACGACGACCGCCCCGGTGCTTCCGTCGGCTGCCGGCAAAAGGACGACGCGCTCACTGGCGCACGCACCCAGCAACAAGGCCAACAGGGCAAGTGACAGCGGTGACTTATTCATCGCCATCCCCTTCCACTTCAATGACGAATTCGGTGCCGCGTACGCCGAGGATGGAGGTCGGCGTATGGAAATCGACCGACTCCGGCGTGCGCTTGGCGATCTTGCCGGAGGCAACCGACAGCGTACCCTTGCGGATACCGACCGCCATCCTTCCATCCTGCGTCGCATTGTCGTAGGCGAACTTGTCGACCACCAGCAGCGAGTTCGGCCCGGCCGACAGCAGGGTGTTATCGCGCAAGGTGAGGCCGACCGAACCATCGGCACCGGTCCGCAGCCGGTCGGCCACCATGACCGGGGTACCGACACCGGCAGCCATGCGCTGACCTTCTCGCTCGATACTCACCGCCCCCTTGCTCACCTTGATCATGCCGGCCTGCTCTGCAGCCTGGGCCGGGAATCCGAGAATCGAAGTCGCCAGCAAGCCAGCAACCATGCAGTGTGCTTTAATCATATCGTCCCTCTCTTCATCTGCCATGACGACTCATTCTACGGACTTTTCGGTCGGCGCGCGTTTCTCGGAATTGCCCGGACTCATCCGCCTGCTCGTCGCCTATGCCCGCCAGTTGGGCGTTTCGGACGAGGACAGCCGACGCCTGCAACTGATTGCAGAGGAGTTGTTCACCAACACCGTCACCCATGGTTTCGGCCACGATAGCGAAGCGCCGGTGACGTTGGGCCTGGAACGCCACGCTTCCGGCGTCACGCTGCGCTATAGCGACTCGGCGCCGGCCTACGACCCGACCGCCAACCCGCAGCAAACCGCCTCTGCCGACAAAGCCGGCGGTCTTGGGGTGACACTGATTCGCGGCATGTGCCGGGATTTTCGCTATCGCCGGCAGGACGGCCGGAATATCTGCGAAATCGACCTCTGAGCAGACTCAGGCGCCGTTGCGCAAAGCCAAGAGCGGTGGCGTGGCCAGCAGTCGGCGAACGCCCAGCCAGCCTATCGCCATCGTCATCAGCGCGCCACCAATTGCCGCAGCGACCGGCAACCAGCCGTTGTAAGCCAGTTCAAGCTGGAATACCTGCCGACTGACCAGACCGCCCAATACCAGGGCACCGATTGCGGCAAACAGCCCGGACAGCGCACCAATGACCGCCAGTTCGATGAGCAGCGCACGCCCCAGTTGTTGCCGTTGGGCGCCGAGGGCGCGCATCACGGACAACTCGTAACGACGCTCGTCAAACGCCGTCAGCATGGCGGAATAAAGCACGATGCCGCCGGCCAGCAGGGTAAAGACAAAGACGAACTGGACAGCGTTCACCACCTGCCCGACCACCGTCTGCAACTGGCGAAGCACCGCCTCGACATCGATCAGGGTCAGGTTGGGAAAGCGCTTGACCAGCGCAGACGCCGCCTCAGCCCGCTCAGCCGGCAGGTGAAAGCTGGTGATGTAGCTGGCCGGTGCATCCTCGATGATGCCCGGGGGAGCCAGCACGAAGAAATTGACCCGCATCGAATCCCAGGACAGCTTGCGCAGGCTGGAGACGCGCAGTTTTTTCTCGAGCCCGGCGACCATGAAGACCAGTTCGTCACCCAGTTTGATGCCCAGTGTCCTGGCCAGCCCCTCCTCGACCGAAGCCAGGCCCTGCCCCGCTTCGTCCGGTGCAAACCAGGCGCCGGCCATGATGCGGTTGCCTTCCGGCAGATCGCCTCGCCACGACAGGTTGAATTCGCGCTCGATCAAGCGCTGGGCGCGTTCATCCTCCGGATAGCTGGCCGGGCTGACCGCCTGCTCGCCGATCCGCACCAGGCGGGCACGTATCATCGGCAACAGCTCTGCCGCGATGCCCAGCCCCTGCAACTCGCTCGCCAGGGCTTGCCGCTGTTCGGGCTGGATGTTGATGATGAAGCGGTTGGGGGCATCGCTGGGCACCGAGTTCTGCCAGGTCGCCAGCAAGTCGCCACGCACCACGGTAAGCAGCAGCATGGCCATCAGGCCAAGCGACAAGGCGACCACCTGGATGGCGCTGGCCGAGGCATGCCGGCTCAGACTGGCCAGCCCCTGCCGCCAGCCGAAGCCGACCCCACCCCGCCATGCCGTCAGGCCGGCGATGAACAGGCGGGCAATCAGCCAGAAAACGAGCATGGCCCCGCTGAAACCCGCTACGGCGAGCAAGCCCAGGCGCAGGTTGCCGGCCACCCAGACGATGAGCGCCGCGATGAGCAGCAGCCCGAACAGGTAGCCGCCCAACAGTGAAAACTGTGGCGGCCCCAGTTCGCGGCGCAGGACGCGCAGGGTGGGAACACGCGCCAACTGGAGCAAGGGCGGCATCGCAAAGCCGAAGAGCAGCACGCCGGCCACCCCGAAGCCGGCCACCAGCGGCAACCAGCCGGCAGGCGGCAAGTCGAGGGCCAGCAATTGGATCAGCCAGCGCATCAGCACGAAATGGGCAGCAAAACCGAGCAAGCAGCCGACAACGCCGGCGAGCAAGGCCAGCCAGAGAAAAAGCGTGGCATGGAAGCGCAACAGACGGCCGTGCGTCATGCCCAGGCAGCGCATCACCGCGCAGGCATCGAGATGGCGCTGCATGTAACGGCGGGCGGCCATCGCCGCCGCCACTGCCGACAGGATCACCGTCAGCAGGGTGGCCAGCCCCAGAAAGCGCTCGGCCCGGTCCAGCACGCTGCGAATCTCGGGCCGGGCATTGCCGGCATCTTCCAGCCGCTCGCCCCGGGTCAACTGCTTTTCCAGCCATTTCCGGTAGGCCGCAATCTCCCGCTCGCTGCCGGCCAGCAACAGGTGATAGCGGATGCGGGCACCAAACTGGAGGAGTCCGGTCGCCTTCACATCGTCGAGGTGCATCATCAGGCGCGGCGCCAGGCTGAAAAAATTGACGCCCCGATCCGGCTCGCGCGTCAGCATGGCGGCGACCGGCAGGGTCGAGCTACCGACCATCACCGCCCCACCGGTGCTGGCATTCAGCGCCGTACTCAGGCGTTCATCGAGCCAGACCGAGCCGGGCTCCGGGCCGCTCGCCACCTCCTGCCCCGCCTCGCCCGGGCGCCCGCTGGTGCCCAGCTTGCCGCGCAGGGGATAGCTGCTGCTCACCGCCTTGATGTCGGCCAGATGGGCCTGGCCATCGGCCATGACCATGCTGGGAAAGACCAGGGTCTCGGCCAGGCGCAGATTGCGGCGTCGCGCCTCGTCGCGATAGCTGTCCGGCAGGGGATGGTCGGCGGTGATGACCAGGTCGCCGCCCATCATCTGCTGCGCTTCGCGCTGCAAGCCCTGGCGCACCCGGTCGCCGAAGAAACCGA
This sequence comes from Dechloromonas sp., assembly GCA_016790885.1. GTDB lineage: Bacteria > Pseudomonadota > Gammaproteobacteria > Burkholderiales > Rhodocyclaceae > Azonexus. The sequence continues at coordinate 11,708 of JAEUOE010000210.1, forward strand.
CGGCCGTGACCGCCGCCACGGCAATCAGCAAGGCAGCAAAAAGCAGCCGCAACTCGCCGGAACGCAGTTCCCGTCGCAACAGCCGCCAGGAGAGCGCAGCGATCATGGCCGTACCGACCAGCGTGCACGGAATTCGGCCGGTGCCACCGCCCGTCCGTGCAGAAAGCCCTGCAGCTGCTGGCAACCAAGCGCAGCCAGGAATTCGGCTTGTTCGGGGGTTTCGACGCCTTCGGCCACCACCTCGAAATCGAGGCTGCGCGCCAGTTCCATGATGGTACGAATGATCGCCTCGTCACCGGCGTTACGGCCGATCCCTTCAATGAACGAACGGTCGATCTTCAGTTGCTGGACCGGCAGCATTTTCAGATAGCTGAGCGACGAATAGCCGGTGCCGAAATCGTCGAGGGCCAGGCTGATACCCAGGCTGCGCAGTTTTTCCAGCAAGGCGCAGGCGTCGCCGACGGCCATGACGACCGATTCGGTCAGTTCGAGTTTCAGGCAGGCGGCTTCCATCCCGGTATCGTCCAGAATCTGCTCGAGCACATCGATGAATTCCGGGCGCTCCAGTTGCTTGACCGACAGGTTGACCGATACCTGCGCCAACTCGAAGCCACTCGAACGCCAAACCATGAACTGTCGACAGGTTTCGCGCAGCACCCAGCTTCCCAGCCCGACGATCAGGCCGGAATCCTCGGCTACCGGGATGAAGCGGGTCGGCATCACCGAACCGAGTTCAGGACTTTCCCAGCGTACCAGCGCTTCGGCGCCAACCAGCGCTCCCGTATGGGTATCGACCTGCGGCTGCAGATGCACGCGGAATTCGCCGTTGTCGAGGGCGCGGCGCAGCAGATTCTCCATCTGGATGCGTTCCTTGGCCTGGACCGTCATTTCCGGGGTGTAGAAATGGTAATTGCCGCGACCGATGGATTTGGCCCGATACATGGCCGAATCGGCATTGCGCATCAGGTCGAGGACACTTTCGCCATCGCCCGGAAAAAGGCTGATGCCAACCGAAGCCGTCAGGAACAGTTCATGGTCGCCCAAGCGGAAAGGCTGCTCGAAGTTGGCGATGATCTCGCGGGCCAGCATATCCACCTCTTCCGGTTCGCGTACGGACTCCATCAGGCAGATGAACTCGTCGCCGCCCAGGCGGGCCAGCATGTCGATCAGCCGCACATGTTCGGAAAGCCTGGCCGCCACCGCGACCAGCAACTCGTCGCCGACGCCGTGGCCGAGCGAATCGTTCACCTGCTTGAACTGGTCCAGATCGATGAACAGCACGGCCAGCCGCTCGCCGTGGCGGGCTGTTTCGCGCAGGCTTTCTTCCAGCCGCTCGATGAAACAGCGCCGGTTGGCCAGCCCGGTCAGCGGGTCGTGATAGGCCAGGTAGTTCAATTTGCTCTGCGCCTGCCGGCGCTCGGCGATCTCGCTCTCCAGCTGGCTGTTGGTGCGCCTCAGTTCGTCGGTCCGTGCCTCGACCTGAAGCTCCAGCGTATCGCGTGCCGCCTTGATCCGCCCTTCCTGATCTTCGAGGATACCCTGCGCCCGGCGCACGATCAGGAACTGCATCAGGTAGAGCGCCGCAAAAACCAGCGCCACGGCAGCCGTCGCCCACCACAGGCTGCGCTGCAACTGCGCCACGAAGGGGGTCACATTCTGGTAGAGCTCGAAGACGCCATCGATCGACTGGTCCTTGCCGACGATGGGAATGTAGCTGGCCAGGACATCGACATCGGATTTCGTGCCTTCGAAGGTTTCGATGCGGTCGCTATGGGTCAGCTCGGATACCACCACGCCCTTGCTGGCGGCCCTAAAACCACTGCTATTGAGCGCGCTTTCGCCAATCTGTGCGGGATCGGTCGAAAAAATGGTGCTGCCGATGCGGTTGTAAACCTTGATCCTGACGACGGCGGTGCCCTTCATCAGCACCACGGCCTGCTGGCGCAAGCGATCGAGGTCTTCCGAAGCACGCAGCTTGCGGGCGTCTTGCCCGACCGCATCGCTGATCAAGGAGGCCAGCGCACCCTGCAGGGAATTCTGGAAGACCTGGGCCATCGCGACATTACGACTTTCGGCCAGGGCCTGCAGCTGCTGCAGGGAGAGCTTCTGGTACAAGGGCCCGAGTACGCCGGCAGCGAGTACGATGAGGATGAAGCTGACCGTCGAGAAATAGCGCGAGAGGTTAAACATATAAGCCGAAAGTATTATTCCGAAAGCTTATTCCATCTCGCGTATTCGTGCCACCGCCTCCTCGACCCGTCTGACGGCGATGACCTCCATGCCCGGTATCGCCTGTTTCGGCTTGTTGGCCTCGGGAATCAGCGCCCGGGTGAAGCCCAGCTTGGCGGCCTCCTTCAAGCGCTCCTGTCCGCGCGGTGCCGGGCGAATCTCGCCGGCCAGGCCAACCTCACCAAACACAATAAGTTTCGACGGTAACGGTTTATTTTTTAATGATGATGAAATCGAAAGAAGCACCGCCAGGTCGGCAGCCGGCTCGGTTATCTTGACCCCGCCGACGGCGTTCACGAAGACATCCTGATCGAAGCAGACGATCCCGGCGTGGCGATGCAGCACAGCCAGCAACATGGCGAGGCGCTGTGCCTCCAGGCCGACCGTCAGCCGGCGCGGATTACCATGCGCGGTATCGACCAGGGCCTGGATCTCGACCAGCAGGGGGCGTGTTCCCTCCTGCGTCACCATCACGCAGGAACCCGGCACATCCTGGCCGTGCTGCGACAGGAACAAGGCGGAGGGATTGCTGACCCCCTTCAGCCCGGTTTCGGTCATGGCGAAGACGCCCAGCTCATTGACCGCGCCGAAGCGGTTCTTGAAGGCACGCACCAGGCGGAAGCTGGAATGGGTGTCGCCCTCGAAATAAAGCACGGTATCGACAATGTGTTCGAGCACGCGCGGCCCGGCCAGGGCGCCTTCCTTGGTCACATGGCCGACCAGGATCACCGTGATGCCGACCTGCTTGGCCAGGCGCGTCAATTGTGCCGCGCACTCGCGCACCTGAGCCACCGAGCCGGGCGCGCTGGAGAGTTGATCCGACCACAGGGTCTGGATCGAATCGATGACCGCCACCGTCGGCATTTCCGCCTGCAGCGTGCTCAGGATGCGCTCCAGGTTGATCTCGGCCATCAGTTGCAGACCTCGGGTATCCAGCCCCAGGCGGCGGGCGCGCAGCGCCACCTGTTCGCCCGATTCCTCGCCGCTCACGTACAGGACCTTGTGCCCGACGGAGAGGTGAGACAGCGCCTGCAGCAGCAAGGTGCTCTTGCCGATACCCGGGTCGCCGCCGATCAGCACCACGCCACCGGCCACCAGCCCGCCGCCGAGTGCCCGGTCGAATTCACCGATGCCGGTCGGGATACGCTCCGATTCGCGCGCCTCGATCTCCGACAGATTCTGCAATTTGGCGGCCGGCGCCAGCGACTCGAAGCGGCTGTTCGGCGTGGCTTTCTCGGCCACTGTCTCGACCAGCGTATTCCAGGCATTGCAGCCGGGACACTGGCCCTGCCATTTCGGACTGGTCGCCCCGCACTCGGTGCAACTGTAGATCGATTTAGCCTTGGCCATTCAGCGCCCGCCCTCGGCTGGAAGATCCAGCACCACCGGCACACGCGGCGCGACAGCGCAGAACAGCTCGTAGGCGATGGTGCCGGCAGCCGCCGCCACCTCATCGGCCGGCACCTCGCCGGCAACGCCCTTGCCCCACAAGGTCACCGGCGCGCCGATACCGGCCTCGGGAATATCCGTCAGGTCGCAGGCCAGCATGTCCATCGACACCCGACCGACCGTGCGGGTGCGCCGCCCCATCACCGCGATCGGTGTGCCGGTCGGCGCGTGGCGGGGGTAACCGTCGGCATAGCCGCAGGCGACGACGCCGATGCGCATCGGCCGCTCCGCCGTGAAGGTGCCGCCGTAGCCGACCCGTTCGCCGGGCGCCAGTTCCTGCACGCCGATGATGGCGCTTTCCAGGGTCATCACCGACTGCAAACCGAGTTCAGCGGCCGACTGCTCGGCGAACGGGCTGGCCCCGTAGAGCATGATGCCCGGCCGCACCCAGTCGCCATGGGCTTCCGGATGGCGCAGGATGGCCGCCGAGTTGCCCAGGCTGACCGGGCCGCTCCAGTCGCCGGCGATAGCCCGAAAGCGCTCCATCTGCCAGGCCACGCCCCGCTCGCCATCGGCCTCGGCGAAGTGGGTCATCAGGGTGATGTCCACCGGCAACTGGCGCAGGATGTCCAGTGCCTTGGGCAAGGTTTGCGCGGTAAAACCCAGGCGATTCATGCCGGTATTCAGCTTCAGGCAAACCGCGACCGGCGCCGAAAACTGCCCGTTGCGTACCAGCAATTCAAGCTGCTCCAGGCAGTGCACAACCGTCGTCAGGCGATGTTCGACGACGGCACGCGCGTCGCGCGCGCTGAAAATCCCTTCCAGCAGCAGGATGGGCTGGGTGATGCCGGCTTCGCGCAGGGCGACGGCGTTTTCGCATTCGAGCATGGCGAAGCCATCGGCTACGTCGCGCAGCGCATCGACAGCCCGCCACTGGCCGTGGCCATAGGCATTCGCCTTGATGACGGCCCAGGCGCGGGAATGCGGGGCGTGCTGCTTGGCCAGGCGGTAATTGTGGCGAATGGCCAGCGGCGCGATGCGGGCCCGGATCGGGCGGGAGGTATTCATAACGTGAGTTCTTTCAGCTTGCTCTTGGCAAACTCGATGAAGGTCGCGCACAGGCGCGACTGGAAACGGTCCTGCGGATAAACGAGATAGAGGCTGCGGGTCAGCGGCGGATTGAGCGGAATCGAGACCAGGTCGCCCAACTGCAATTCCTTGTTGACCACCGCCCGCGACACGATGGCAAAGCCCAGGCCGGTCGACACCACGCCCTTGAGCGCTTCCGGGCTGCCCAGTTCCATCTGCATCTTCAGGCTTTCGGGCGCAACGTGATGGCTGCGGAAATAGGCATCGGTGATTTCCCGCGTGCCGGACCCCGGTTCGCGGGAGATGAATTCGTACTCTTCCAGAATGCCCGGCGACACCTCCTGCATCTCCGCGAGCGGATAGTCGGGGGCACAGATCACGCGCAATTCATCCTCGCAGCAGATCTGGCTGGTCAGCCCGCCCAGCTTGGCGGGCGCCTCGATCAGGCCGAGATCGATGGTGTGCTCGGCAACCCGATTCTCGATGCTCTCGGAATTGGCCACGATGAGCCGCGCCCGAACCTGCGGGTACATGGCGTTGAATTCGCCCAGCACCTTGGGCAGCATGAATTCGGCAATGGTCGTACTGGCGCCAACCAGCAAGGGGCCGCGCATTTCGCCGGTCATTTCGGAGAGGCGGATTTCCAGCTCATCCGACAGGGCGAGGATTTTCTCGGCAAAGGACATCACCAGTTCGCCGGCCGGGGTCAGCGAGATGCTGCCATGCCGCCGTTCGAACAGACGGGTGGCGTACTGCTCCTCCAGTTGCTTGATCTGGAAGGTGACCGCCGGCTGCGTCATGAACAGGGCGTCGGCAGCCCGCGTAAAACTCAGGTGTTTGGCTACGGCATGGAATACCTGCAAACGCCGATCAGCCATGATGATTCTCCCGGATGGTGTGCGGCTGATATTTCATCACATTCCACCATCTTTCCGGGAAACCCGGCCCGCCCGGCGCGAAAAAAAGCCGTGCGCCAGCTGCCTGCCAGTCATCAGCCGGTAACTGCGGCAACCCACACTGCCCTTTCTCGCCGCCCCGCCCGGGACATGCACAAGACCACGAACCGCACAAGCCTTGCGCCGATTCCTCAGCGTGGTATAAACCTCGCCCAAAGTTATATAAGAGACAAATTTTTCGTGCCGTTCGGCTTCTACATCATCATGGCCGCGCAGTTCTTTTCTGCGCTTGCCGACAACGCCCTGCTCATTGCCGCCATCGCCGCCCTGCGCGAGATGCAGGCGCCGGCCGAATACGAACCGCTGCTCAAGACGTTCTTCACCGTTTCCTACGTCGTCCTCGCCGCCTTTGTCGGCGCCTTCGCCGACTCGATGCCCAAGGGCCGGGTCATGCTGATCAGCAACACGATCAAGATCGTCGGCTGCAGCATGATGTTCTTCGGTGCCCACCCGCTGCTCGCCTATGCCGTCGTCGGCCTCGGCGCCGCCTGCTACTCGCCGGCCAAGTACGGCATCCTGACCGAATACCTGCCGCACCGCCTGCTCGTCGTCGCCAATGGCTGGATCGAGGGCCTGACCGTCGGCGCCATCATTCTTGGGGTGCTCATCGGCGGCATGCTGATCCGCCCCGACATCGCGCAACACCTGCTGGCCTTCGACTTCCCGCTTCTCGAAACCGGCGTCGACACCGTCGGCGAAATGGCGCTGACTGTCGTCGGCGTCCTGTACATCGTGGCGGCCATATTCAACCTCTACGTACCGAACACCGGCGTCGATCACAAGCAGCTCAAGAAAAACCCGTTCTTCCTGATCCACGAATTCAACCATTGCCTGGCCCTGCTCTGGCGCGACAAGCTCGGGCAGATTTCGCTGGCCGTCACCACATTGTTCTGGGGTGCCGGTGCAACGCTGCAATTCATCGTCATCAAGTGGGCGGAAGTAGCGCTTGGCCTCGGCCTGTCCAAGGCTTCCATGCTGCAGGGTGTCGTCGCGGTCGGTGTGGCGGCCGGGGCAATCATCGCCGCCAAGTACATCACCCTGCGCAAGTCGGTGCGCGTCATTCCGCTCGGCATCGCCATGGGCCTGATCGTGCTGGTCATGAACTTCGTCGATGGCCTGTGGCTGGCGGTGCCCCTGCTCATCATCATCGGCGGCCTGTCCGGCTTCTTCGTCGTGCCGATGAACGCGCTGCTCCAGCACCGCGGCCACATCCTGATGGGTGCCGGACACTCGATCGCCGTGCAGAACTTCAACGAGAACATCTCGATTCTGGTCATGACCGGCCTGTACTACATGATGATCAAGATGGACATCTCAATCTACTGGGTGGTGACGATGTTCGGGCTATTCGTCAGCGGCCTGATGTACATGATCCGCCAGCGCCACCTGGCCAACCAGGCCATGCAGGACGACGTCCAGCACCTCGACGACACGACCCATCACTGAGCGGGAAAGCGCTGGCCCAGCCAGCGACACAACAATCAGAACGGCAACTCGGGCGCCGCCCGCTCGCGCAGGATACGGCGGGCGAACAGCAGGTCTTCCCAGGCCTTGGCTTTGTCCGGCAGGTTGCGCAGCAGATAGGCCGGGTGATAGGTCACCACCACCGGGATACCCGCGAACTCGTAGGGCTTGCCGCGCATGCCGCCCAGCGGCTTGTCATCGCGCAGGACGGCATGGACCGCCGCCTTGCCGAGCAGCACGATGACTTTCGGCTTGAGCAGGGCGATCTGCCGCTCCAGATACGGCCAGCAGGCGGCTATTTCGGCGGCCTCCGGCGTGCGGTTGCCGGGCGGCCGGCACTTCACTGCATTGGCGATATAGACCCGGTTGCCGCGTGCGATGTCGAGCGCCGCCAGCATGTTGTCGAGCAGCTTGCCGGCCTGGCCGACGAAGGGCTCGCCCTTCGCATCCTCTTCCGACCCGGGGCCTTCGCCGATGAACAGCCAGTCGGGGTTGGTATCGCCAACGCCGAGCACGGCCTGCTTGCGTTGCTCGCACAGCGCACAGGCCCGGCATTCGGCGACTTGCCGGGCGAGCGCCGGCCAATCGAGATTGCCGACCTCGACCTTCGCCTTGCCATCAGCCCGTGCCGGCACGGCTTCTGCAACGGTTGGCACGACGGGCACGATGGACGGTGTGGAGGCGCCACCCCGGGCGGCCGGCGGTTCGGGCTCGGCTGGCAACGGCGACGCCGTGCGCTCATCGGCCGGCGGCACCGTATCGCGTGTCACCCAGATTGGTGAAATTCCCATCTCGACGAGCATCTGCTCCCGGCTCAAGCCCATGCCACCAGTTCCTTGTCAAAAATCAGCGCATCCTCGCGCCCGGTCACGGCGGGATAATAGCCCTTGCGGGTGCCGATCTGGCAGAAACCGAAGTGGCGATAGAGTTCGACCGCGCGCTCGTTGGAGGGGCGCACTTCGAGGAAAAGCTTGGCCGCCCCGCCCAGCCGGGCGCATTCCATGGCATGGCGGAGCAGGCGCGCACCGTAGCCCTGGCCCTGATAGCGCTTGCTGACGCCGATGTTGAGCAGGTGGGCTTCGTCGATCACCAACATGACCACCGAAAAGCCGATCAGCTCGCCGCCCAGGCGCAGCACCCAGACGCTGTAGCCGCTTTCCAGCGAGTCGGCAAAATTGCCGCGCGACCACGGAAAAACCTGCAGGCCGGCTTCGAGCGCCGCCACCGCATCGAGGTCGCGCTCGTTCATCGGAAAAAACTCGGCCGGAATGGCCAGCGCACTCACGCCCGGCCGCCCTCGTTCAAACGCTCGGCCACCGTTTTCGCCACCTTGTCGCGAATATAGAGCGGCGCCGCCAGGGCGGCATCGATACCCTCGCCGCGCTGGGCCTTGGCAGCGGCCAGCGCGGCGACCACGGCGGCTTTGGGCTGCACAGCGGCATCCTCCGGCCGGCCGGCCGCCTGAAGGCGTTCCTGCAGGAGCGGATAGGCCGACAGGCCGTTGCCGCAGGCCACCCAGTCCGCGTCGCTCGGCAAGATGACATCGGCGGGTGCTGAAACGCGAATGTCGCCGCGCAGTACATAGCCATCGCCCGTACGTTCATAAAACCCGGAATAGACCTCACCCATTCGCGCATCGAGCAGGGCCAGAACCCGCTCGGCCGACGACTGCGCCGCCATGGTTTCGAGACTGGTCACCGCCACAAGAGGCAAGTCCGCCGCCACGGCGAGGCCCTGCGCCGCGCCACAGGCCACGCGCAGGCCGGTGAAAGCGCCGGGGCCGACGCCAAAGGCGATGGCATCGAGATCGGCGATCTGCACGCCGCTATCCGCCAGCAATTCGCGAACCAGCGGCAACAGCGTTTCGGAATGCGGCTGTTTTTCCGGGCAAAAGCGTTCAGTCACGACGCCATCGCGCCACAGGGCGCAGGAACCGAGTTCGGTGGATGTTTCGAGGGCAAGGATCAGCATGGGGCGGCATTTTACCGGAGGCTCACCCCCGGGGCGATTCAATCTCGCCGCCCGCCGCCTCGCCCGCCGCCGCGGAAATCGTGATGCTCCGGCAGGCCCCGTTGCTCGCGCATCTCGTCGCGCAGGCGGCGACGGTCTTCCATGGGCAGATCGCGCCAGCGTGGCGGCGCTTCCTCACGACGCAGCTCGCGCTCGTGTTGCCAGTGTTCGCGCATCTGCTGGCGCATGTGGCGCCGCTCTTCGGGCGGCAGGTCGCGCCAATGCGGCTGCGCCCACGCGCCGCCCACCGAGCCGAGAAGGCCCAGGAGCAACAGCGAACGGGTGACGAAAGCTTTCATGGCAGCGCAAAAGACGGGAGTTCAGATGCCATCATTGTCCATCCGGCTGGCAGCAGCAAGGGCATCGAGATGTAAGGATATGTTTCCCGGCCGCGCTGGGACAAAGCTTGTTACCATTTGCTGCGTTGCCCTCGCTTCCAGCCCTTATCCTTGCTCGCATGAACGAACAACACCACCACATTCTGGTCGTCGATGACGACGCCCGCCTGCGCGATCTGCTCACCCGCTACCTCGGCGAACAAGGCTTCGAGGTCAAGGCGGCAGCCGACGGCCAGCAGATGGACAAGCTGCGCGCCCGCGAGCACTACCACCTGATCGTCCTCGACCTGATGATGCCCGGCGAGGATGGCCTGTCGATCTGCCGCCGCCTGCGCGGCCAGGGCGACCAGACCCCGATCATCATGCTCACCGCCAAGGGTGACGAGGTCGATCGCATCGTCGGCCTGGAAATGGGCGCCGACGACTATCTGCCCAAGCCCTTCAACCCGCGCGAACTGCTCGCCCGCATGCACGCCGTGCTGCGCCGCCAGGGCAACAAGCCGCCCGGCGCGCCGGAAGGCGATGTCGAGACCATCCGCTTCAGCAATATCGAGGTCGATCTGGCCGCCCGCACGCTGAAGCGGGGCGACGACCTGCTGCCGCTGACCACCGGCGAATTCGCCGTGCTCAAGGTCTTGCTCCAGCACCCCCGCCAGCCGCTGTCGCGCGACAAGCTGATGACCCTGGCCCGCGGCCGTGAGCAAGGCCCGTTCGACCGCGCCATCGACGTGCAGGTTTCCCGCCTGCGCAAGCTGATCGAAAGCGACCCGGCCCAGCCGCGCTACCTGCAGACGGTGTGGGGCTTCGGCTACGTCTTCGTGCCGGACGGCGCCGCGCGGGACTGAGCGAATGCCGCGCACGCTGCTGGCGCGCACCTTCCTGCTGCTCGCCATCCTGGTCCTGCTCACCACGGCGGCCTGGCTGAGCCTTTTCCGCTACATGGATGCCGAGCCGCGCGCCCGCGAAACGGCGCAGCTGGCGGCTTCGGCGGTCAACCTGATCCGCGCCTCGCTGTTCGCCGCCGCCCCGGAAAAACGGCTCGGCCTGTTCGCCGAATTTTCCAGCCGCGAGGGTATCCGCCTGTTGCCGGCCGAACCGGAAGACCAGGTCGAGGCCATGCCCGATGCACGCTTCTTTGCCCTGCTCCAGCGCGAACTCCACCAGCGCCTGGGCGACCATACCCGCATCGCGGCCAGCGTCGATGGCGTACCCGGTTTCTGGGTCAGTTTCCGCCTGGACGAGGCCGATGAAGAAGAGTACTGGCTGGTGCTGCCGCGCGAGCGCGCCGCGCGCAGTTTCGCCCGCCACTGGCTGACCTGGGGCCTGCTTGCCGTCGTGCTTGCCCTTGCCGTTGCCTGGCTGATCGCCTCGCGCATCAGCAAGCCGCTCAAGGCCATGGCCCAATCGGCCGAAACGGTTGGTCGCGGTCAGATACCGACGCCCTTGCCGGAAGACGGCGGCGATGAACTGAGCCGCCTGGCCAGGGCTTTCAACGCCATGGCGGCCGACCTGCAACGCAACGAAAGGGAACGTTCCGAGGTACTGGCCGGCATTTCGCACGACCTGCGGACGCCGCTGACCCGGCTGCGGCTCGAAGCCGAGATGAGTCTCGGCGACGAAACGACCCGGCAGGCGGTCGTTTCCGATATCGAGCAGATGGAAAGCGTGATTTCGCAGTTCATGGACTACGCGCGCGCCGAATCGGGCGAAACGCCCGTCCTGACTGATCTTTCCGGGCTTCTGGCCAACATCGCCAGCCGGCAGGCGAGCATCGGCCGGCCGCTGGTCAGCGACATCGCGCCACTCGACGACCTGCTGCTGCGCCCGAAGGCGATCGCGCGCGCCGTCACCAACCTGCTCGACAATGCCGCCAAATATGGCGCGGGCGAGATCAGCCTGCGGCTGCTCGCCGCCCCCGGCGAAATCCACATCGAGGTCGGCGACTGCGGCCCGGGCATTCCGGAAAGTGAAATCGACCGTCTGAAACGCCCCTTCACCCGCCTGGAAGCCGCGCGCACCAATGCCACCGGCACCGGCCTCGGACTCGCCATCGTGGACCGCATCGCGCGCCTGCACGATGGCCAGCTCGATTTGTTGCCGAACCCCGGGGGCGGCCTGCTGGTTCGCCTGACGCTGCCGATCAGGCGCTGAGCGGAAAGGCTTCGAGAATCCGGTAATTCGGGCCTTCCGGCGTCAATACCGAACTGACCAGCACAAAACGCGGGCAGGGCCACAGCAGCTTATCGGGCATGGGCAACTCGCTGATTCGCCCCTCGTTGGGAGCGCAGCGCATCTTGCGGACCAGCGACACATGCGGCGTGAAACCCTGCCCCGGCGGGCGGGTTCGGTAGCCCTTCCCGCCCAGTCTCGCCTGCAGGCGAGACTGGAGATCGACCAGTTCATCAGGCACCGCCGCACACCCGGCCCACAACAACTGGTTTTTCGGCCAGTAGCCGAAATGCCCCAGCCGTATGGCGAAAGAGCGGCCGGGAATCCCCCTGGCCAGCGCACACAGGGCGGGCAGTTCAGCTACCGCCACCTCACCGAGAAACGCCAGGGTGAGATGGATGGTTTCCGCCCGCGTCGGTCGCCCGCCCCATTGCCCGGCAAGCCTGTTCGCTACATCGGCAAGTTGGGCTGCCGCCTCGGCCGGTGGCCACAAGGCGAAGAAGACGCGGGCCGAGGGCGGCCGCTCGGAACTTTTCGGCCGGCGCTCAGCCGACACGTTCCACCAGCACGACGGCCTGCGCTTCGATCGCTTCCTCACGCCCGAGGTAACCCAGCCGTTCGTTGGTCTTGCCCTTGATATTCACCGCATCCACGCCAATCCCGAGGTCGGCCGCCACATTCGCCACCATCGCGGCGGCGTGCGGCGCCAGCTTCGGCTGCTGGGCGATGAGCGTGGCATCCACGTTCACCGGTCGCCAGCCCTTTTCGGCCAGCAAGGCGACGGCACCGCGCAACAGCACGCGGCTGTCGGCACCCTTGTAGCGCGGATCGGTATCGGGAAAGTGGCGGCCGATGTCGCCGAGCGCCACGGCGCCGAGCAAGGCATCGGTAATCGCGTGCAACAGGGCGTCGGCATCGGAATGGCCGAGCAGGCCGGTGGCGTGCGGAATTTCCACGCCGCCGAGAATCAGCTTGCGGCCTTCGACCAGCTTATGGACGTCGTAGCCCTGCCCGATACGGAAATTCATTTGCGTGCCCTCAGAATCATGGCGGCCAAGGCGAGGTCGGCCGGATACGTCACTTTCAGGTTGGTCGCGTCGCCGCGCACCAGTTTCGGCTTGAGGCCCAGGGCTTCGACGGCGCCGGCTTCGTCGGTCACGTCGCGGCACTTTTGCAGGGCGTCGCCGAGCAGGCCGTAGCGGAACATCTGCGGCGTCTGCGCCTGCCACAGGCCATCGCGCGGCTCGGTGGCGGCCACACGCTGTTCGGTATCCGCCCGTTTCAGGGTGTCGGCCACCGGCACGGCGAGAATGCCGCCAACCGGGTCTTGCGCCAGGTCGGCGAACAGCGCGTCGAGCATGGCGGCGGAAATACAGGGCCGGGCGGCGTCGTGCACCAGCACCCAGTCATCGTCGGCGGCGACCATGGCGGCAGCCTGCAAGCCGTTGGTCACGCTCTCCGCCCGCGTCGCCCCGCCGCAGCGCACCGTTTCCAGCTTGGCGCCGAGCTCGCTCCAGTCGTAACGCGGCCACCAGGGGTCGTCCGGGGCCAGCACGACCCACACGCGCTCGATGTCCGGGCAGGCAGTCAAGGCCTTCAGGGTATGGAAAATCAGCGGGCGACCGAGCAGGTCGAGGTACTGCTTGGGCTTCTCGGCGCCGAAGCGGGAACCGCTGCCGGCAGCGGGAACGATTGCGTAATGGCGTGGCATGGCTTAATTTTACTGAAGAACGATAAAAACTGAGGAGGCACATGAGCTTTGTCGTCCCCGAACTGGTCGAACCGGTCAAGGCCTTCGCCACCGCCTTGGGCATCGGCCTGCTGATCGGCATGGAGCGCGAGCGTCGCCCCGATTCCGCCGCCGGCCTGCGCACATTTTCGCTGGTCGCCATGCTCGGCTGCCTGTTCGCCCTGCTCGACGAGCGCTCGGGCAGCACGTGGATGCTGGCCGTCGGCCTGCTGGTCATCGCCGGCTCGATGATTGCCTCCAATTTCTCGTCGCAGCAGGAGGAGCAGTACCGCGGCTTCACCTCCGAAGCGGCCATCGTCATCACCTATGGCCTGGGCGCTGCGGTCTGGCTCGGCTACGCCACGCTGGCGGTGATGCTGGCCATTGCCACCACCGTGCTGCTTTATTTCAAGGCGGAACTGAAGCAGTTCAGCCAGCGCACGACCCCCAAGGACATCAACTCCATCCTGCAGTTTGCCGTGCTGTCCTTCGTCATCCTGCCCATTCTGCCGAGCGATGATTTCGGCCCCTACAACGCCATCAATCCGCGCCAGATCTGGTGGATGGTGGTCTTGATCTCCGGCCTGGCCCTGGCCGGCTACCTCGCCCTGCGCATCATCGGCACCCGCCACGGTGCGGCGGTGCTCGGCATCTTCGGCGGCCTGGCCTCATCGACGGCGACGACCATGATGTTCTCGCGCCATGCCCGCAACCACGCCGATCTGGTCCGCATGTCGGCCATCGTCATCCTCATCGCCAACGTGATGGTGATGATCCGGCTCGGGCTGGTGGCCGGCGTCGTCGCGCCGCACCTGGCGAAACCCATCGCCATCGTTTTCCTGTGCGGCATCGTGCCCGGCGTGGCGATGGCACTCTATGGCTGGAAGGTGTTGAGCGGCGCAGAGAACCTGCCCATGCCGGAAGTGAAGAACCCGACCGAGCTGAAAACCGCCGTTTCCTTCGGCCTGCTCTACGCCCTGGTGCTGCTCGCCTCGGCCTGGCTGCAGGATGTTGCCGGCAACAGCGGCCTGTACATCGTCGCGCTGGTCTCCGGCCTGACCGATGCCGATGCCAGCGTGTTGTCGACCCTGCGCATGTTCAACCTGGACAAGGTGGCGAGCGGCGAAGCGGTAATCGCCGTGACGCTGGCGCTGATGGCCAATCTGGTCTTCAAGATCGGGCTGGTGCTCAGCATCGGCGGCGGCAAGCTCGCCCGCCACGCCCTGCCCGGCCTGCTTGCCATCGGTGGCGGCATGGCAGCCGGGTTGCTGCTCGTTTGAGGAGAGCGCCATGAACAATACCCGCCCCCCCGCCGTTGCCGGCATGTTCTATCCGGGCGATGCCGGAACGCTGGGCGTCACGGTCGACCGGCTCCTGGCCGACGCCACGCCGGAACAGGAAAGCCAGCCGAAAGCGCTGATCGTCCCGCACGCCGGCTACGTCTATTCCGGCTCGACGGCGGCCAAGGCCTACGCCGCGCTCGCCCCGTGGGCCAAGCAGATTCATCGCGTCATCCTGCTCGGCCCGACCCACCGGGTCGCCGTCGACGGTATCGCCGTGCCCGAAGTGGAAGCCTTTGCCACGCCGCTCGGCAGCATCCGCCTCGATGCCCAGGCCATCGCCCGCATCGCCGAATTGCCGCAAGTCGTGTTCAGCGACCACGTGCATGCCTTCGAGCATTCGCTGGAAGTGCATCTCCCCTTCCTGCAGCGGGTGCTCGACCCGTTCACGCTGGTCCCGCTCGCCGTCGGCCATGCCACGCCGGAAGCCGTGGCCGAGGTGCTCGACCTGCTGTGGGGCGGTGCCGAAACGCTGATCGTCGTCAGTTCCGACCTGTCGCACTTCCTGCCCTACGCCACCGCGCAGCAGGTCGATGGCAACACCTGCCGGCACATCCTGCAACTCGACACCCACATCCACCCGGAGCAGGCCTGCGGCGCCTATCCGATCAACGGCCTGCTGCTCGCCGCCGGCCGGCGCGGCCTGAAGCCGACGCTGCTCGGGCTGTGCAACTCCGGCGACACGGCCGGCGACCGTAGCCGGGTCGTTGGCTATGCCGCCTTTGCATTTGCCGAAGGAGCCGATCATGGCTGAGCTTGGCAACATCCTGCTGACCCTGGCCCGCAATGCCATCGCCAGCCGTCTCGGCCGGCCGACGCAGCCGGTTGGCGACAGCCCGGAACTCCACGCCCCGGGCGCCACCTTCGTCACTCTCACCCAGCACGGCCAGTTGCGCGGCTGCATCGGCAGCCTGGAAGCCTGGCGCCCGCTCGGCCAGGACGTCCGGGAAAACGCCCTCGCCGCCGCCTTCCGCGACCCACGCTTCGACGCGCTGGGCGAAGAGGAGTTGCCCTTCACGCGGGTCGAAGTGTCCTTGCTGACCCCAGCCGAAGCAATGAACTTCACCGACGAAGCCGACGCCCTCGCCCAGCTGCGGCCGGGTATCGACGGCGTGATCTTCTCCGTCGGCAATCGGCGCTCGACCTTCCTGCCGCAAGTCTGGGAGCAACTGCCCACCCCGGCCCTGTTCATGGCCCACTTGAAGCAGAAAGCCGGGCTGCCCGCCGATTACTGGAATGCCGGCG
Source organism: Dechloromonas sp. (assembly GCA_016790885.1). Classification (GTDB taxonomy): domain Bacteria; phylum Pseudomonadota; class Gammaproteobacteria; order Burkholderiales; family Rhodocyclaceae; genus Azonexus. The sequence continues at coordinate 27,666 of JAEUOE010000210.1, forward strand.
TCCAGCTCGAACGTTACACCGTCAAGAAATGGCAGGAGGCCCAGCCATGAAGCCAAGCGAAACCCTGCACCCTGGCCGCTGGTGGCATGCGCTGCCCGACGGCCGCATCCAGTGCGACCTGTGCCCGCGCGACTGCCAGTTGCACGAAGGCCAGCGCGGCGCCTGCTTCGTGCGCCAGATGGTGAATGGCGCCATGCAGCTGACGACCTACGGCCGCTCCTCCGGCTTCTGCATCGACCCGATCGAGAAAAAGCCGCTCAACCATTTCTACCCGGGCAGCAGCATCCTGTCCTTCGGCACCGCCGGCTGCAACCTGGCCTGCCGGTTCTGCCAGAACTGGGACATTTCCAAGTCGAAGGACATGGACCGCCTGATGGATGCGGCCAGCCCGCAGATGATCGCCAGCGCCGCCCAGCGCTACGGCGCCGATGCAGTGGCCTACACCTACAACGATCCGGTGATCTTTGCCGAATACGCCATCGATACCGCGCTGGCCTGCCGCGAGCAGGGCATCCGCAACGTGGCCGTGACCGCCGGCTACATCCACCGCGAACCGGCCCGCGAGTTCTTTGCCGTGATGGATGCCGCCAACGTCGACCTTAAGGCCTTCACCGACGAGTTCTACCACAAGCTGTGCGTCGGCCACCTGCAGCCGGTGCTCGACATCCTGGCCTACATCCACCACGAGACCGACTGCTGGCTGGAGATCACCACCCTGCTCATCCCCGGCCACAACGACAGCCCGGCGGAAATCCGCGAACTGTCGGCCTGGGTAGCCAAGGAGCTGGGGCCGGACGTCCCGCTGCATTTCTCGGCCTTCCATCCCGACTGGAAGATGGACGACATTCCGCCGACGCCGGCCGCCAGCCTCAGCCAGGCCCGGCGCATCGCGCTCGATGCCGGCCTGCACTACGTTTTCACCGGCAACGTGCATGACAGCGAGGGCGGCACCACCTTCTGCCCGCAGTGCAAGGCCGCGCTGATCGTTCGCGACTGGTACGACATCCGCCGCTACGACCTGAGCCCGGAAGGACATTGCCCGCACTGCCAGGCCGCCATCGCCGGCCGTTTCGGCAAGGTGCTCGGCCGCGATGGCCGCGCTTTCGGCCCCAACCGCATTCCTGTTCGCCTCTCCTGATGATCCGCAATCTTGTCCTGCATACTGCCCACGGCTCGCTGCACGGCCAGCTCGATCGCCCGGACAATCCGCGTGGCCTGATCCTGGTCGCCCGCGCCCATCGCCTTTCCGAAGACGCCACGCTGGCGAGCTCACTGGAAGCCCTGAATTTTGCGGTACTGAGCATGGATTTGCTGACCGTGCAGGAACTGCAGTTTGTCGACGCCACCCAGAACGTGCCCCGTCTGATGCAGCGCCTGCTCGACGTGCTCGACCTGATTCGCAACGATGGCGACATGCAGACCCTGCCGCTCGGCATCTGCGCCAACGGCGACACCGCACCCGCCGCCATTCGCTGCGCCGCCCAGCGCGATACGCAGGTCAAGGCCCTGCTCTGCCACGGTGGCCTGATCGACCGTGCCGGCGTGCAATCCCTGGAATTGCTGGTCGCCCCCTTGCTGATGCTTTTCGAGCCGGACGACATGCTCGCCGTGCAGGCCTACCTGCGGGCCATGGCGCACCTCGGCTGTCCCCATGAGAAACAGCACCTGGCGCCGGGCGACAGCCCCATACCCTGCATTGCCGAGTGGTTTGCGCGCTACCTCAACAACTGACCCCGCCGGGTGACGCGTGCTGAAACATCGCGCCCAATCATGCCATCCGTGATATATGTGGCATTTATTCCATTACTGATTATTCGCGGATCATGAGCACAACCGACAACAACATCGTCTATGGCACCGAGGACATCCTGCGCAGCCTCTGCAACTCGGTGACCAAGGTACTTTCCATCGCCACGCAAAGCCAGATCCACTATTCCGGCATGGTCCAGCGCATCACCAAAACCTGCCTGAAGCCGGATATCGGCTGCTTCGTGCTGTTCGACGGCGGCTTCTCAGGCCTGGTCGTCATCAATTTCTCGTCTTCCGCCGCCATGGAGCTGTACGAAAGCTACATGCTGCACATGGGCATGGCCAAGAACGAGCTGGCCACCTCCCACACCTCGGACGAGGTCGGCAACGTGATGGGCGAGTTGATGAACCAGATCGTCGGCGACTTCACCGGCAAGGTGGCGCGCGAATTGCAAACCCACATCACCCAGAACCAGCCGAAGATGCTGGCCCTCAACAAGCAGGTCATGCTCAGTGTCGACACCAATCTCGACAAGCCGGAATCGCGCCGCGTCACCTTCTACACCGGCCGCAACAACATCTTCTACCTCGAACTGGCCATGGACCGTACCGAGTTCATCAAGATGAACGATTTCGAGGCCAGCGAAGCGCCGGACCCGGACGAGCTGCTCGCCCAGGTCAATACGCAATCCCAATCGGCTGGCGTGGTGCCGGAATCGACGGAGCATGACGACCTGCTCAAATCGCTCGGCATGTAAGGCCGGCCATGAGCGTTACGATCTACCACAACCCGCGCTGCTCGAAGAGCCGCGACACCCTTGCCCTGCTGCAGGCACGCGGCATCACACCGCAGGTTGTCGCCTACCTGGAGCAGGCGCCAACGCCCGATGAAATCCAGCACCTGCTCTGCCTGCTTGGCCTCGCCGACGCCCGGGCGCTCATGCGCAAGAGCGAAGCGGAATACACGGAGCTTGGCCTCGACGACCTCGCCCTCGGCCAGGATGCGCTGATCGCCGCCATGGCCGCCCACCCGCGCTTGATCGAGCGGCCCATCGTCGTCCATGGTGACAAGGCCGTTATCGGCCGGCCACCCGAGAAGGTGCTGGCCATTTTGTAACTGCGGCGGCACCCGCAGCACACAGCCCCCGGCGCCGGGGGCTGTCATTTTTAGTACCAGCCGCGCCTCAAGTCCGGCGCACCGCCTGCTTGATGCGCTGGATGTGGCCGCGCCCCAGGCCCTTGACCTCGCAACCCAGCTCGAAATAGCGGGCGATGGTGGCGTCGTCGAGCAGGCCGAAACAGTCGATGATGGCAATTGGCTTGCCGGCCCATTCAACCACCTGCTCCGGCGTCAGCTGGCGATAAGCATCATGCGGCACGGCGAGGATCAACGCGTCGACGCCCTGCAGCGCCTGCGCCAGATCATTCTCGACCTTCAAATTCGACAACTCGTCCTGGTTGCGGAAAAAGCGCTTCCACGACAAGCCCGAGGTCGGATAGGCATCCTGCTCGGCAAACTCCCACCATTGCTCGACATACGGGTCATGCGCCCGCATCTCGGCACCCATCTCGGTCAACTTGCGGACGACCAGTTCCGAGCCACTGTAGCGCGTGTCGCCCACGTCCTGCCGGTAGGAGGCCCCGGCGATCAGCACCTGCGAGGCGGCGATGTAGCGGTCCATGTTGCGCAGCGCGTCGCGCGTCAGTTCGGCCACATGCAGGGCGCGCGTGTCGTTGATATCCACCGCCGTCGGTGTGATGCGGAACACCTTGTCGCCATCCTCGAAGCCGAGGATGTGCTTGTACGCCCAATAGCCGAGGCCGCCGTCCTTGGGCAGGCAATAGCCGCCAATACCGGGGCCAGGGAAGATCATGTTGCTGTGCGTCGGCCGCATCTTGATGGCATCGACCACCTTGATCAGATCGACCCCGTTGCGCTCGGCAAACAGGGACCACTCGTGCAGGTAGGCCAGGATGGTCGCCCGGTAGCTGTTCTCGACGATCTTGGCAGTTTCCGACTCGATCGGCCGATCCATCACGGTCAGCGGGAACTGGTCGGTATTGAGCACCTCATGCAGGAATTTCTCGACCCGCGCCCGCGCCGCCGCGTCGCAACCGGCACAGACGCGCCAGAAATCGCGGATGCTGGCCACATACTCGCGGCCCGGCATGACCCGTTCGTAGGAGTGAGCAAGTAGCGGTACGGAGGTGATGCCGCGATTGGCGAAAGCCTTTTTCAGGATCGGCCAGGCGACGAATTCGGTGGTGCCGGGGGCGACCGTGGTTTCGATCAGCACCAGGCATTCCGGACGGATGTGCTGGCCGACCGTCTTCAGCGTCGCCTCCAGCGCCGCCATGTCGCATTCGCCGGACTTCATGTTGCCCAGCTCCTGCTTCAGGAAATCGCACTGCACGTCGATCACCACGCAATCGGCCAGATCGATGACCTGACTGTTGTAGGTCGCGGTCAGCGTCTTCCTGTCATTGACGCAACGGCCGATCAGCACATCGACCTGCGGATCTTCCGCCTTGACCGGCGACACGCCGCGATTGAGCAGCGGAATCTTCCAGAAGGAACGCGTCGACGGCCGCTGACAGCCGATCACGAACTTGCTTGGCCGTCCATCCCGGTCCGTGCAATCGGCCACGATAGCGGCCATCACTGCGCCGACGAAGCCAACCCCCATGACGACCACGACCTCCTGGCCTTTCGCCCTCGCCGCCTCGGCCAGGGCTTTGACCCGCTCATACTCCGCCGCGTAGTCGGCTTGTTCCGGCAGGGGAAAGGATTCGCCATCCGGCGAAATCGACAGTTTGTTTTGCGATGCAGACATGTTGAATGCTCCTGATTTCGGTGTTGCACAAAACTCAACAACGATTATTCCACCGACCACCCGCCAACCCTATCGAATTTGTCACGGAAGCTGCATATCCGGCCACCGCCCGGTAACGCCCACCAGGCAAGGATCAAGCGTGAAATATCGCCACCTTTCCCGGCCTTGGCTCCGCTAAAATCCATGCGATTCTGCTATCCGGACTTCCAAGGGGGAAACATGAAAAAATTCGGCATGCTCAGTATCCTGGTCGCCATGAGCCTGGGCATCACGGCCGATGCCGATGCCAAGGGGCGCATTCGCTCTGCGCACGCCTCGTCCGGCGACGCACACGCGCACCACGCGACGGAAACGCACATCAGCGACAGCGGAACTGGCAGCGGCGCGGTGCGCACCACCCTCGCCCGCTCCGGGCGCTCCAACGACCATTCGGCATCAGGCGGAAACGAGGCCACCGGCTCTGCGGCAAGCGCCGAAGAGGACGAAAACCTGCGCCGCATCCGCCAGGAAAA
>JAEUOE010000215.1 GCA_016790885.1 Dechloromonas sp.
TGTCGATGCGTTCAAGATCGCCGAATCCGTTCGTAACGAGTTCTGCCTGAAGATCACCGGCAAGGTTCGCCCGCGCCCGGCCGGCACGACCAATGCCAACCTGGCCTCCGGCGAGATCGAGATTCTCTGCCACGAGATCGAGGTGCTGAACCCGTCAGTCACCCCGCCGTTCCAGCTCGATGAGGAAAATCTCTCCGAGAACGTCCGCCTGACCCATCGCGTCATCGATCTGCGCCGGCCGCAGATGCAGAACAATCTGATGCTGCGCTACAAGACGGCACGTGCCTTCCGCCGCTTCCTCGACGACAACGGCTTCATCGACATCGAAACGCCGATGCTGACCAAGTCGACGCCGGAAGGTGCTCGCGACTACCTGGTGCCGTCGCGCGTCCATCCGGGCCAGTTCTTCGCACTGCCGCAGTCGCCGCAACTGTTCAAGCAATTGCTGATGGTTGCCGGCTACGATCGTTACTACCAGATCACCAAGTGCTTCCGCGACGAAGATCTGCGCGCCGACCGCCAACCGGAATTCACCCAGGTCGATATCGAGACCTCGTTCATGAGCGAGGCCGAGATCACCGCACTGATGGAAAAACTGATCCGCACCGTGTTCAAGGAAGCGATCGACGTCGAGCTGCCGGAATTCCCGCGCATGACCTACGCCGAAGCCATGCACCGCTTCGGCTCCGACAAGCCGGACCTGCGCGTCACGCTCGAACTGACCGAAGTCACCGACGCCTTCAAGGATGTCGCCTTCAAGGTCTTCGCTGGCGTCGCCAACAGCGAAGGCGGGCGCATCGCCGCCATGCGCATCCCGGGCGGTGCCACGCTCACCCGTGGCGAAATCGATGCCTACACCCAGTTCGTCGGTATTTATGGCGCCAAGGGCCTGGCCTACATCAAGGTCAATGACGCCACCCAGATCAATGAAACCGGCCTCCAGTCGCCGATCGTCAAGAATCTGTCGGAAGCCTCGTTGCGCAAGGTCATCGAGCGCACCGGCGCCCAGTCCGGCGACCTGATCTTCTTCGGCGCCGACAAGGCCAAGATCGTCAACGACGCCCTGGGTGCGTTGCGCATCAAGATCGGCCACGAAAAGGGCTTCGTCACCGGCGCCAAGTGGGCACCACTGTGGGTCATCGACTTCCCGATGTTCGAATACGACGATGAATCCAAGCGCTGGACCGCCTGCCATCACCCGTTCACCAGCCCCAAGGACGAGCATCTCGACCTGCTGGTAACCGATCCGGGCAAGTGCCTGGCCAAGGCCTACGACCTGGCGCTGAACGGCTGGGAACTGGGTGGCGGCTCGGTGCGTATCCATCGCGCCGATGTCCAGGAAAAGGTCTTCGCCGCGCTGAATATCGGCCCGGAAGAACAGCAACTCAAGTTCGGCTTCCTGCTTGATGCCCTGAAGTACGGTGCTCCACCGCATGGTGGCTTGGCCTTTGGCCTCGACCGCATCGTCACCATGATGACCGGTGCCGAGTCGATCCGCGACGTGATCGCCTTCCCGAAGACCCAGCGCGCCCAGTGTCTGCTGACCGATGCACCGTCCGCAGTCGACGAAAAGCAACTGCGTGAACTGCACGTCCGCCTGCGCCAGAAGGTCGAAACCCAGGTCGAAGTCGCCCAAGGCTAAGTCATACCGATGCCGATCTGGCTGCGCTTCCTTCTCGTCCTCTGGCTGGCGGTTGGAAGCGCATTTGCTTTCAGCCGCGACCAAGGGGTTGTCGACACCATCACCGTCGGCGAGCTGCCGCGGGAAGCATGGCAGACGCTTGCCCTGATCAAGGAAGGCGGCCCCTTCCCCTACGACCGGGACGGCATCGTCTTCGGCAATTTCGAAAAGCGCCTGCCCATCCAGGTACGCGGCTATTACCGGGAATACACCGTCAAGACACCCTGGCGTCGGGACCGCGGCCCGCGCCGCATCGTTGCCGGAAAACAGGGCGAGTATTTCTACACCGAAGACCACTATCGGTCCTTCCGCCGCATCAGGGAATAGCGAGAGCGCGATGAACGATCAGCTGTTCGAAAGCACCGAAGAATCCGGCGTCTACTACCTGCTGCCTGCTCACCAGGGTAGTGCCGTGGATGCGGCCCAAAAGAAAGGCCTGCTCGTCCTCACGGTGGAAATCGCTGCTCGCGCGAACAAGGATCAGGCCTTGAAGCAACTCGGGGCCGCCCTGCATTTTCCTACGTGGTACGGCGCCAATTTTGACGCACTGTTCGACTGCCTGACCGACCCCGACTGGCAACCCGCCAGAGGCCACGTCATCATGATCAAGGGCATGATCGAGTTGCGCGCCACCAACCCGGATGATTTCGCAACCCTGATCGAGGTATTTGAAGCCGCCACCGAGGCACGTCGCGAAGCCGCCTCTCCGTTCTGGGTACTGATCGACACTCCGGCCCGGGGTATTCCTGTACTCCCTGTCACATGAACTCGCCGAAACAGCCCATTTCGGTTCTCGTTGTCATCCACACCCCAGACCTCGACGTTCTGCTCCTGGAGAGGGCTGCTCATCCGGGGTTCTGGCAATCAGTAACCGGCAGCCGCGAAGGCGATGAAGCGCTCCTCGCCACCGCTTGCCGCGAGGTGGGGGAAGAAACCGGCATCCAGCTTCCCGGCGAGTGCTTTCACGATTGGGCACTGACCAACACCTACGAAATCTTCGCCGAATGGCGGCATCGCTACGCGCCAGGCGTCAGCGAGAATACGGAACACGTATTCAGCCTGTGCCTGCCGTCACGATGCGACATCACGCCCAGCCCACACGAACATCGTGCCTGGCAATGGCTGCATTGGCGCGAAGCGGCCGAGCGCTGCTTTTCCTGGAGCAACCGCGACGCCATTCTGATGCTCCCGCAAAGGCACCCGAAAGGGACTTGAAACTGGCGAGACGTCTCCTATATTGGGTTCACGACAGTTTGACCCACACAGGAGACAACCATGGCCAACATCACCCGTATCGACCCGTTCGACGACCTGTTCCGCGGTTTTTTCGTCCGCCCCATGGACTTCAATGGCGCACCGGCCCAAACCCCATCGATCAAGATGGATGTCCAGGAGCAAGGTGACAGCTATCTTGTTCATGCCGAACTGCCCGGCGTGAAAAAGGAGGACATCCATGTCGTCGTCGAAGGCAATCTCGTCTCGATCAGCGCCGAAGTGAAACAGGAAAAGGAAACCAAGGAGGGTGACCGTGTTCTGCGTTCGGAACGCTATTTCGGCAAAGTTTCACGCTCCTTCCAGTTGGAGCAGGATCTGGACGACACCCAGGCATCGGCCAAATTCAACGATGGCGTACTTGAACTGACCTTGCCCAAGCGCACCGCCAGCCCGAGCAAGCGGCTGACCATCAGCTGACCGGCACCGCATCATCGCCAAGGCCGGACCCCGTTCCGGCCTTTTTCTTTGTACAATCCGCGGCGATTCCACCTGGAGCCCGCCATGAGCATCGAAGACCTTTCTCCCGGCACCAAGGCCGCCGTTCTGGCCGAAGCGCTGCCCTATATCAAGCGTTTCCACGGCAAGACCATCGTCGTCAAATACGGCGGCAACGCGATGACCGACGAGCACCTCAAAAACTGCTTCGCGCGCGACGTCGTGCTGCTCGAACTGATTGGTTTCAATATCGTCGTCGTGCACGGTGGTGGCCCGCAGATCGAAAACCTGCTCAGTCGGGTCGGCAAGAAGGGCGAATTCATTCAGGGTATGCGCGTCACCGATGCCGAAACCATGGAAGTCGTCGAGATGGTGCTCGGGGGCCAGGTCAACAAGGACATCGTCAACCTGATCAACCAGCATGGCGGCAAGGCCGTCGGCCTGACCGGCAAGGATGGCAACTGCATCCGCGCCAAGAAGCTGATGCTGGAAAACAAGGATAACCCGGGCGACCTGATCGATGTCGGGCAGGTGGGCGAAATCACCCAGATCGACCCGTCGCTGATCGACCACCTCGACAAGGG
>JAEUOE010000252.1 GCA_016790885.1 Dechloromonas sp.
GTGACCGCCGGCACCAGGCCTAGATCGGTGATGTTCCAGACCAGGAAATGGTTGGCTCCCAGGCCGGCCAGCGTACCGATCATGTCGACCATGCCGAGCACGTAGTCGGCAATACGCTGTGTCGGGTCTTGCCCGCTCAGCACCAGGTCGAGCACATCGCGCGCATCGTTGCCGCCGCCCTCGATGACGTACAGGGCGTTGGCGCTGACCGTATTGGCCGACAGGTACAGCCCGACCTGCTGCTGCAGCGTGGGCACCGGGCTGGCGCCGGCGACCCGGGCGCCGCCAAAGGCGTAGTTGTTGCCGCCGAGCAGGGAAGGCGCGAGGCCCAGGCCAAGGCTGCTGGCGAAATACTCGGTCCACACCGGGCCGTTGCTGTAGCGACCGGACGCATAGGGATAGGTCGGCACCGTCGGACCACTCAAGGGCACGGCGGTCTGCGCGCCATTGGTCGCCAGGTAGTTGTTGCCGCTATCGGCCAGGCTGTCGCCGAAGACGACCAGGTTGCTGTACGGCAGGGCCAGTGCGCTGGTCGCCCAGAACAGCAAAGCGGCCAGGCCCCCTTTCAGTGTCATGGACATGTTCACGTTCTCCTTGGTTTTGTTTGCGCCGTGCCGCACCCCGATCGAGCGGCATGACAACGGGAAATCCGATTATCCCCGAAAAGATGCCAGCGGTCTTGCCGCGCCGGCACCTCGCCTCTTGGCCGACGCCATCGGCCTGCGCTAATCTGCATGTTTGATCAAAGCAACAAGAACCGGAGACAAACACCCATGAGCCAAGCTGAACCCCTCGTCCTGCGTAACGACCGTGCCGACGGCCTGACCACGCTGACCCTGAATCGCCCCAACGCCTTCAACTCGCTGTCGAAGGATCTGCTCAGCGCGCTGCAGGCCGAACTGGATGCCATCGCCGCCAGCGACACCGTGCGCGTGGTGGTTATCGCCGGGGCCGGCAAGGCCTTCTGCTCGGGGCACGACCTGAAGGAAATGCGGGCCAATCACAGCAAGGAATACATGCAGGCTCTGTTCCGGCAGTGTGGCGAGCTGATGCTGAGCATCACCCGCCTGCCGCAGCCGGTCATCGCCCGCATCCACGGCATCGCCACCGCCGCCGGCTGCCAGCTGGTGTCGATGTGCGATCTGGCCGTGGCCGCCGATGTTTCCAAATTCGCCGTCTCCGGCATCAACGTCGGCCTCTTCTGCTCCACCCCCGCCGTCGGCCTGGCCCGTAACCTGGGGCGCAAGGCGGCGCTGGAGATGCTGCTCACCGGCGAATTCATCGATGCCATGGAAGCCAAGGCCAAGGGCCTGGTCAACCGCGTCGTGCCGCTCGACGCGCTGGATGCCGAAATCGAGCGCCTGGCCGGCAGCATCCTGGCCAAGAGCGCCGTCGCCGTGAAGATGGGCAAGGGCATGTTCTACAAGCAGCTCGAAATGGGCCTGGCCGACGCCTACGACTACGCCAGCGAGGTAATGGCCTGCAACATGATGAGCGAGGACGCCGGCGAAGGCATCGACGCCTTCATGCAGAAGCGCAAGCCGGTCTATACCGGGCGCTGAACCGCTCCCGACCGGCTGCTTACAGGATGACCAGCCGGTCGCCGTCGCGCCTGACCGGCATGGCGAAATCGAAGCGGTCGGCCTGGGCGGCCAGATCGAGGTCGGCCAGCGGCAGGTTGGGCCAGGTACCGGCGGTGAAGCGGCGGCCGAAATCGGAATCGCGCACGCGCCGGGCGAACACCGCCGGATCGCAGGCTCGCCCGGACAACAGCGCCTCGATGTAGTCGGCACAGGCGACATCCTCGTCGCCATCGCGATCAACCCATTCGCCGGTAATCACGAAGCACACCTCGTCGGCCCCGGCGGCCCGGATGGCCGCCGCCGTGGCCTGCGCGCAGACCAGGCTGGCAGCATAGAGCTGGCGCGCCGGGCGGTAGCGTTGCAGGCCGCGCACGCCGGCCGCCGTGGTCATCACCACCGGTCGGCCGTGCAGATCCGCCTGCTGCAGTTGCGCGGGGGAATTGCCGAAATCGAAGCCGTCGACCGGGTCGCCGCCGCCAATCGCGCCTATGGACAGCGCCCCCGGCAGGTCGGCCACCAGGGCCAGCGCCGCGGCAATCCCCTCCACCGGATAGACCGCCCGCGCCCCTCTGGCCAGGGCCACGGCCGCCGTGGTGAAGGAGCGCAGGGTATCGATGACGACGACCGTATCGTCGGCAGCCGGCTGGTTGTGCAGGCGGTTCAGGTAGATACGCGAGAATTTCATGGCGGAGGCTGGAGGCCGATGCGGACGAAACCAGAATACCCGCTCCCGCCGCCCGCCGACAAGGCAAGCCGCCGCTCAGCCTGCCTGCATCTCGAATGCGCAGCGCAGGACGATGAACTCGGCCGGCCGCACCAACGCCAGTCCGAACTCGACGATCATCCCTCCCGCGCCGATATCCTGCGTCGTCATCGTCTGCCCCAGGCCGCAGCGGACGAAGAAGGCCTGCTCCGGCCGGGCGCCCTGCAGCGCGCCGACCTGCCACTTCTGCAACAGATAGTCCTCGATCATGCGGCGCACCCGAAGCCAGGTGCCGGCATCGTTCGGTTCAAACACGAAGCGCCCGGTCGATTGCCGGATCGACGCCTCAAGTTGACTGCACAAACGACGCACCGGCACGTAAAGCCATTCATTGTCGTGACTGGCCAAGGTGCGCCCCCCCCAGACCAGCCAGCCCCGGCCGGCTATCTGGCGAATGGGATTGATTGTTTTGCCGTTCCCCGCGTTCATCAGCGATTCAAGTTCAACCCGCGAATAGGCAGCGGCCAGGCCGGCGATGCCGTTGACCACGACATTGGCCGGCGCCTTCCACACTCCGCGTTCGCGATCGACGCGCGCATAGATGCCGACCACCGCGCCGCTCGGCGGACAGGGCACGGTCAATGTCGCAATGCCCGCCTGCAGGTCGCGATAGGGCGGGCAACATTCGGCCAGTGCGCTCTCCAGCCGGGCCATTTCCGCCACGACCGCCGCACGTTGCGGCAGCGCCGACAAGGTTTCGAGTTGGTCGAGCAGCGCCAGGGCTGCGGGATCGCTGGTCAGATCGGCCAGACTGACCGGCTCGCCCTGCCGGAACAGCTTGCCGCGCAGTTGGGCGTAGCCGACGCATGGCGCCGGATGAATGAGCAGCCAGGGCGCGTAGGCTGCCCCGTATCCCAGGTTGGCGGAGCCGATTTCCTGGCGGAACCCGACGCCCAGCCGATCGTCGCGCCCCGGATCGACAACCGCGAACCGGTCGCGGCATCCGGCACATTGCGCCAAAACCGCCTGCTGCAAGCTGCCGCGCGCCGCCGCACTGAGCGCCGCCGCATCCGGGCAGAGCAGCAAACTCACCTCGCCAACCGTGGCCAGCGCCTGCACACCGCCGAGCAGGGCGCTACCGCTGACCCGGCCGCTGGCGCTGAAGCCGCCGACCGACACGATGTAGCAGTCGCCGCCGCCATTGGCATAGAACAGGCGCAAGGCGTCGTACAGGTAATAGGCAGTTGCCATGCTGCCCGACTGAAAAACGCCGTGCTGGTCGATATCGACCCGATGAACGATGCCGGGCGCCGCCTGGCCGTAAAAGGCCTCGAACTCGGCCAGCGAGCGGATGCGCTGCGCCACCCGCCGCAAATCGCCGGTTTTGCTGCGCTTCGCCTGTGCGGTATAGCCAACGAAGGCTGGCAGCGCGCTATCGACCTCGGCCACCGCCGGCGGCAGTTGGGCCAGCTCTTCGACGAACACCCCCGGCACCAGATATTCAGGCATGGCAGATCTCCTTTTCCTGACCCGATGAGTAAAGCACAGCGCCAGCCGATTGTCATTCACACCCGGGCGTTGTCGTCCGATAGCGACAACTTGATGACCATATTACTGACGTTGAATACTGGATCACAGAAAAATATTCACCGCCGGATGCCTTTGTACTAAACTCGAACAACGTTTAAACAGCGCTCAGTTGCACGCTCCGCTTCACACGGTTGCTGCACATCGCCGGCAACCCTCCGCTTCACCCACTGAACACGGAAGGAGACGCACCATGGCCAAAAAGGCTCTCTGCATCGGCATCAACAACTACCCCGGCACCGATATGGATTTGCAAGGCTGCGTCAATGATGCGACCGACTGGGCCGGCGTGCTGGCCGAACGCGGTTTCAAGGTCGCCAGCCTGCTCGACGACCAAGCGACCAAGGCGGCCATGCTCAAGGCCATGGGCGAGCTGATAGCCAAGGCGAGCAAGGGCGACACGCTGGTCATCACCTTTTCCGGCCACGGCACCTACCAGCCGGACACCGATGGCGACGAGGTCGACGGCCTCGACGAGGCGCTCTGCCCCTACGACCTGCAAACGAATGGCGAGGCACTGACCGACGACGAAATCCGCAACCTGTTCCTGACCCGCAAGTCCGGCGTGCGCATCGTGCTGATATCCGACTCCTGCCACTCCGGCACCGTCACCCGCGCCGCCAAGGCCGAGAAGGACGCCGACAGCCGGCCGCGCTTCATGCCCATGGGCAACTGGCTGCCCGACAAGCTGCTGCCCAGGAACCGCGCCGGCAAGGTCGCCGCCACCATGACCGGCCCGGCCGGTACGACGCCCTTCTTCGGCGCCTATTCCAACAAGCTGGGCGACCTGCTGCTCTCCGGCTGCAAGGAAGGCCCCAACAACTTCAGCTACGACGCCCGGATCAAGGGCCGCTTCAACGGCGCCTTCACCTATTACGCGCTGAAGGCCCTGAAGAGCATGAAGCCGGGCGCCAATTACGCCGACTGGCACAAGGCCATCGCCAAGTACCTGCCATCGGCCAGCTACCCGCAATCACCACAGATCGTCGGCAGCGCCAC
>JAEUOE010000263.1 GCA_016790885.1 Dechloromonas sp.
ATTCAGGAATTCTTCGAGCGGAACATAGGATTCCGATTTCAGGCCGGCATTGACCACAACGAAATTGTGATCGATGAGCACCACTTCTGCAGTGATGACTTCGCCTTGACGCATTTCCTGGCGAGCCAGGGATTCTTCAAAAAGTTGAGCAAAAGATTCCATTACGGAGAGAACTTTCATGCCACGAATCGTGAGACCCGCAGCGGGTTAAAGTTAAAAAAACATGCTGCCGGCCATTGCAACCGGCACCACCATTACAACGATGCTTCCCTGGCCCAGTCCAGCACCTGTTTCACCGCCTGTTCGATGGTGAGATGCGTCGTATCAAGCAATTTGGCATCTGCTTCCTGCCTGAGCGGCGCCACGCTGCGCTGCGAATCGCGCGCGTCACGTTGCTGCAGATCAAGCAGAAGGTCCGCGAGATTAGCAGAGAATCCTTTTTCGATCAACTGCTTATAGCGGCGCTCAGCGCGCGCTTCGGCACTTGCCGTCAGGAAGACCTTGAGCGGAGCTTTGGGGAAGATTACCGAACCCATGTCACGCCCGTCGCCGACCAGGCCAGGCAAGGTATTGAAGGCCCGCTGGCGGAACAACAGAGCCTCGCGAACCGCTGGCAGGACAGCCACTTTCGAAGCGCCGGCCGACATTTCCTCGGTGCGAATGGCATCACCAACCAAGGCGCCGTTGAGAAGAATGTCGCCACCGGAAAACTCGACATCGAGAACCGCCGCCAATCCGGCAACACCGGCTTCGTCAGCCCAATCGACACCGGCCTGTTTGGCCGCCAGGGCGGTCAGGCGATAGAGCGCGCCCGAGTCCAGATAGGCATAGCCCAGCGCCTCGGCAACCCGCGCTGCCACCGTTCCCTTGCCAGAAGCCGACGGTCCGTCGATAGCAATAACCGGCGCCGCTGTCGTGACAGCAGCAAAACGCTCGAAGTAGTCCGGGAAGGTCTTGGCGACACATTTCGGATCGTTGATGCGCACCGGTGTGCCAAAGGCAGCCAGCGAGAAGCACATGGCCATGCGGTGATCGTCGTACGTATCGATGGCAGCCGGCTTCAGCTTGCCAACCGGCGTCACGCGGATAGTGTCTGCCCCCTCTTCCACTTCCGCCCCCAGCTTGCGCAACTCGGTTGCCATCGCAGCGATACGGTCGGTTTCCTTGACCCGCCAGCTGGCGATATTGCGCAGGGTCGTCGTACCTTTCGCGAACAGGGCTGTCGTCGCCAGCGTCATCGCGGCATCGGGAATGTGATTGCAATCGAGATCGACCCCAACCAGGCCGCCTTCCGGTGCCCGCGCCTCCATCCAGTTTGGCCCCATGGTAATCTGCGCCCCCATTTTGGCCAAGGCCTCGGCGAACTTCACATCACCCTGGATCGAATCCTGACCGACGCCCTCGACCCGCACCGGCCCGCCGCCAATGGCCCCAAGGGCCAGGAAATAAGAAGCGGACGAGGCATCACCCTCGACGTAGATCGTTCCCGGCGAGACATAGCGGCTGCCCGCCTTGATCGTAAAGCGTTGCCAGCCGTCGCGTTCGACGATGACGCCAAAACGGGCCATGGTGGCCAGGGTGATCTCGATGTAAGGCTTGGATATCAGTTCGCCAACCACCTCGACGACCACCGTTTCCCCGGTCAGCGGCAAGGCCATCAGCAAGCCGGTCAGGAACTGGCTGGAAACATCACCACGTACCTTGACCACGCCCCCAGGCTGGATGTTGGCTGGTTTGAGATGCAGCGGCGGATAGCCCTCATTACCCAGATAGGTGATGTCAGCCCCTAGCTGACGCAGGCCGTCGACCAGGTCGCCAATCGGCCGCTCGTGCATGCGGGCGACCCCCTTCAGGATGTAATCGCCGCCGGAGAGCGCCAGCGC
>JAEUOE010000030.1 GCA_016790885.1 Dechloromonas sp.
ATATCTCGGCGTTGTTAAATCCTAAGGCACGCTCCTTGTTCGGTCTGGACATCAGTTCATCGGCCGTCAAGATGGTGGAGTTGACTGCCAATGGGAAAGACGGCTATCGCGTTGAGCGCTACACCATCGAGGTGTTGCCCAAGGACGCGGTATCCGATGGCAATATCGCGAACCTTGATGGGGTGGTCGAGTGCGTCAAGCGTGCCTGGAAGCGCATGGGCACCTCGACCCGCAACGTCGCCATGGCTTTGCCAGGTTCTGCGGTTATTACGAAGAAAATCATCGTTCCGGCCGGGTTGCGCGACGAGGAACTCGAGGCACAAGTCGAAACGGAGGCGAACCAGTACATTCCATTCGCCATCGATGAGGTCAACCTCGACTATCAAGTGCTGGGGCCTGCCCCGGCAGTGCCGGATGAACTCGAGGTACTGATTGCCGCCTCGAAAAAGGAGCGCGTCGAAGATCGCGTCGCAGTGGCCGACTCCGCTGGTCTCAAGGCAGTGGTTGTTGATGTTGAATCCTTCTCTGCACTGGCGGCTTTCGAATTGATCGAACGTCAGTTGCCGGAAGCCGGCAAGAATCAGGTCGTTGCCTTGATCGATGCCGGAGCCAATGTGATGAACCTGACGGTGCTGCGAAACGGGCAGCAGGTTTATGCACGCGAACAGGCCTTCGGTGGCGGGCAATTGACACAGGATATCGCCCGTCATTACGGGATGAGCATCGAGGACGCCGAGGCCGCCAAGCGAGCCGGTAATTTGCCTGAGGGTTATGAGGTCGAGTTGCTTAATCCGTTCATGGAGAATCTGGCACTCGAGGTCTCCCGTGCGCTCCAGTTCTTCTTTACCTCAACCCAGTATAACCAGGTCGACCATATCGTTCTGGCGGGTGGCTGTGCGGTTATCCCGGGGATTGACGAAGTGGTTGCCACGCGCACCCAGGTCAATACCCTGATCGCCAATCCCTTTGCCAATATGGTGTTGTCAGACCGTGTCCGCGCCAAAAGCCTTCTCGCCGACGCCTCTTCGCTCATGGTTGCGTGTGGCTTGGCATTGCGGAGGTTTGACCCATCATGATTCGTATCAACCTCCTTCCTCATCGCGAAGAGGCCAAAAAAGCGCGGCGTGAGCAGTTCTATGTGCTCGCAGGTCTGGTTTCCATCCTCGGCGCACTGATCGTATTCGCTGGATACACCCTGATCGGCAATGCGATAAGCAATCAGGAAGGTTCCAATGAATTCCTCAAGCGTGAAATTGCTGTACTCGACAAGCAACTTGATCAGATCAAGCGCCTGAAGGAGCAGACGCAGGCACTTTTGGCGCGTAAGCAGGTTATCGAAAACCTGCAGCGTGACCGGGGCGAGACGGTTTACCTGCTTGGGGAATTGGTCAAGCAGGTGCCTGAGGGCATCTATCTGAAATCCATGAAGCAGGATGGGCTCAAAGTCAGTTTGATCGGCCATGCGCAATCGAATGCTCGAATTTCGGCGCTGATGAGAAATCTTGAAGCTTCTCCCTGGTTGGAGCAACCGCAACTGATTGAAAGCAAGGCAATCGTGGTCAACGGCCGAAGGGTTTACGAATTCGGCATGAATTTTGTGATGACCCGAGTCAAGCCTGATGAAGGGAAGGTGCAGAAGTGAACGCTAAATCCCTCTCCCTGCCGGCGATCGATTTCAATTCGATCGCGGATGACTTCCGTTTCATGAACCCTAATGATCCGGGGGGCTGGCCGCTCGTACCGAAAATAACCGTCCTGATCGGCTTGTTCGCACTCATCATTGCTGCTGGATGGTGGTTTGTCTGGAACGATCAGTTTATTGATCTGGAGACCAAAGAGCGTGAAGAGGAAACGTTGAAGCAACAATTCCTCGACAAGAAGCGCCAAGCGGTCAACCTCGATCTCTACGTTCAGCAGTTGGCTGAAATCGATCGCTCCTTCGGTGCCTTGCTCAAACAACTCCCGGACAAATCCGAGATCGAGGCACTCCTGATCGAGATTAACCAGGCCGGTCTCGGACGTGGTCTGCAGTTCGAGCTATTCAAGCCTGGCCAGGAGCAGGTCAAGGATTTCTACGCGGAACTGCCCATCACAGTAAAGATTAACGGTGGTTATCATGATTTCGGCGCTTTTGCGGCCGACATCGCTAAGTTGCCCCGGATCGTTACCCTCAACAATATCGCCATAACACCCGTCAAGGAGGGTGGGCAGTTGTCGCTGGATGCCACAACCAAGACCTTCCGCTACCTTGATGAAGAAGAGGTTGCTAGGCAGAAAAAGGCCGAGCAGCAGAAGAAGGCCGAGCAAGGAGCGAAGAAGTGAAAAATATTCTTCTTGTCGCCATTTGCAGTGTGCTCGCGGCTTGTTCCGGAGGAGAGCACGAAGATTTGAAGCAATGGATGGCTGACAATACCAAAGATATGCGCGGTAATGTGCCCAAATTGCCTGACGTGAAGCCCTACGAACCGGTTCCTTATGACATGGAAGGGACGCTCGATCCATTCAAACCAAATAAAATCGAACCGGAGTCGCGATATAAGCAACTTGCTGGCAAGGGGGGCGCGTTCCAGCCTGATTTCGAAGCACGCGAGATTCGGAACAGCTTGTTGGAGAAATATCCCGTCGAATCGCTCAAAATGATCGGTTACATGAACGTGAACAAGCGTCCAATGGCCGTCATTCAGGTTGAGGACAAGGTAAAGCAGGTCAA
>JAEUOE010000042.1 GCA_016790885.1 Dechloromonas sp.
TGGGCGCCCGCGCTGCCTTCTTCCACAAGATGGTGCCCGACCTCGTCGCCGAGATGGGCATGGCCTATCCGGAACTCGGCCAGAACCAGGCCAGGATCGTCGCCACGCTGAAGCAGGAAGAAGACCGCTTCTTCGAAACCATCGAGCACGGCATGGCCATTCTCGACGGCGAACTGAAGTCGCTCGGCGAAGGTGGCGTGTTCAATGGCGAAACGGCCTTCAAGCTGCACGACACCTACGGCTTCCCGCTCGACCTGACGCAGGACATCTGCCGCGAACACAAGATCACCGTCGACGCGGCCGCCTTCGACGCCGCCATGGCCCGCCAGAAGGAACAGGCGCGTGCCGCCGGCAAGTTCAAGATGGCCGCCAACCTCGAATACGAAGGCCCGGCCACCACCTTCCATGGCTACGACAACCTCGAGTTCAACGGCAACGTGCTGGCCCTGTACAAGGATGGCGCTGCCGTCAATCAGCTGCATGAAGGCGAAATGGGTGTCGTCGTCCTCGACAACACCCCGTTCTACGCCGAATCCGGCGGCCAGGTCGGCGACCGCGGCGCGCTGCAGT
Organism: Dechloromonas sp.; assembly: GCA_016790885.1. Classification (GTDB taxonomy): domain Bacteria; phylum Pseudomonadota; class Gammaproteobacteria; order Burkholderiales; family Rhodocyclaceae; genus Azonexus. Next base: position 571 of record JAEUOE010000042.1, read on the forward strand.
CGGTGCATGGCATTTTCGCCGTCGAGGATACGCAGAAGATCCAGGCTACCGTCTTCGGCCACCACGGCGTGGTCAAGACCGGCACGCTGACCGTCGGCAACAACGTCACCGCGAAGGTCGACGTGCTGGCCCGCCAGCGCACCATGCGCAACCACTCGGCCACCCACCTGCTCCATAAGGCGCTGCGCGAAGTGCTCGGCGATCATGTCCAGCAGAAGGGCTCGCAGGTCGATCCGGACAAGACCCGTTTCGACTTCGTGCATAACCAGCCGATGACTGACGACGAGATTCGCAAGGTCGAAGCCATCGTCAATGCCGAGGTGCTGGCCAACGCCGCCACCGAAACCCGCGTGCTGCCCATCGCCGAAGCCCAGAAGCTGGGTGCCATGATGCTGTTCGGCGAGAAGTACGGCGACGACGTGCGCGTGCTCGACATCGGCTCGTCGCGCGAACTGTGCGGCGGGACGCACGTTTCGCGCACCGGCGATATCGGCCTGTTCAAGATCACCGTCGAGGCCGGCGTCGCCGCCGGTGTGCGCCGCGTCGAAGCAGTTACCGGCGACAACGCGCTGGCGCTGGTGCAGCAGCAGCAGGCCATGCTCGACATCGCCGCTGCCGCCTTCAAGGCCCCGGTCGGCGAAGTGCCGGGCAAGATCGCCCAGGTGCTGGAAAACGTCCGGGCGCTGGAAAAGGAGCTGGCCCGCCTGAAATCCAAGCTGGCTGCCTCGCAAGGCGACGATCTGCTCGCTCAGGCCGTCGAGATCAAGGGTGCCAAGGTGCTGGCCGCGACGCTGGAAGGCGCCGATGTCACCGCCCTGCGCGAAACCATGGACAAGCTGAAGGACAAGCTGAAGTCGGCGGCCATCGTGCTGTCGTCGGTGGCTGATGGCAAGGTGACGCTGATCGCCGGCGTCACGGCCGACCTGACCGGCAAGGTCAAGGCCGGCGAATTGGTCAACCTGGTCGCCCAGCAGGTCGGCGGCAAGGGCGGCGGCCGCCCCGACATGGCGCAGGCCGGCGGTACGCAGCCGGAAAACCTGCCGGCGGCGCTGGCCTCGGTTCAGGGCTGGGTCAGCGGCAAGCTCTGAGTGCCGCTCGGGCGGCGGGGCCGGGCCTCGCCGCTTGTGCCGGTCAGCGCAGCAGGCGCTCGCTGGCCGACGTCTCGCGAACGAACTCCCCTTCGATGATCGTGCTGCCGCCAGCGGCAGCCTTGCCCGTACCCGTCTCGCCGCCACGCAGGCTGTCTTCGGCCGCTCGCATCTGCTTGCGCAGGGTTCGCGTCTTCCACCACAGCCAGCCGCCCAGCGCCACGCCGAGTACGGCGACGACGGCCAGGGCGACCAGCGAGAACATGAAGGCCAGTACCAGGAAGGCAGCGCTCAGGATGAAGGCGAGCACCTTGGCCAGCGGGCCTTGCGGCGCTCTGGCGAGACGAGGGTCTTGGCTGAATTGCCGGAACTGCGGGTCGGGGTCCATGAAGTCGGGGAATGGGTCAATGGAGCCCCGATTCTAGCCGAAGGCCGGTGGCCGCTTTGTGGCCGGCCTGTCGTCATTGTGTAACGACGCTGGTCTTTATTCCTGTTTTTCCCGGGCGATGTCGTTGGCCCATTGCAGGGCCTGGGTCTGGGCGCGGTTGATGGCCTTCGGGCTGAGTGCGGGCAATTCGGCGAGGGCTTTGCTCAGGGCTGCGATATCGCCATTCTCGCTGCACTCGGCAATGTGCAGCAGGGCGCCGAGCAGGCCGCCGCCGTCGCACAGGGCATCACGGACATTGGCGGTCAGGCTGAGTGGCGCGATGACCTCGGCAATCGGCAGGCCGACCAATGCCGGCATCAGGGACATGATGCCGGCCATGAAGGCCTGGTCGGAGAGAATCGAGTCCCCCGGCCGTACTTCGCCGGCCAGCAACTCCATCAGGCGGCCGCGGGTGGCCGCCATCATCAGGAGCGGATTGTCGGTGTTGCCCTGGCTGCCGGAGGCAAAAACCAGCAGTTGCAGCCAGCGCTGCAACTGGCGCCGCCCCAGTACGGTGATGGCGTGGCCGAGCGAGGTGATCTTTTCCGTACAGCCGGCGCCGACCGAGTTGGTCATGCGCAGCAGGTTGATGCTTAGGCCCGGTTCCGGTTTGAGGGCGGCTTCCAACTCGGCGGTGTCGGCGTCGCTGAGGAGCAGGCCCATCAGCTTCATCAGCGAAAGTTGCGAATGGTCCAGTTTCTTGCCGGCGATGATGGTCGGCTTGGCAAAGTAATAGCCCTGGAACAGGCTGAAGCCGAGCTTCTGGCACTGCTCCATCTGCTCGCGGGAGTCCACTTTCTCGGCCAGCAATTGCTTGCCCAGCGGCTTCAGCTTCATGACCAGTTGCATCAATTGCACGCGCGACAGCGGCTGGATGTCGACCTTGACGATCTCGACCAGGGCCAGCAGGTCGGCAAATTCGGGTTCCAGCTGGATGACGTCGTCGAGGGCCAGCGTGAAGCCGGCAGCCTTGAGCGCAGCGCAGCGCTCGACGACAGCCGGGGTCGGCGGCACGGTCTCGAGAATTTCCAGCACCACCGCATGGCGCGGCAACAGTTCGAGCATGTCGCTGAACAGGAAGGCTTCGTCAACATTGATGAAGCCGCGATGGCTGCCCAGCGCTGCCTCGATGCCGAGTTCGCTGAAGGCGTTGGCGATGACCGTAGCGGTGGCCTGCACGCCGTCGGTTACCTCGGCGAAGTTGCGGCTGCCGCTACGGAAGAGCAGTTCGTAGGCGTGCAGCCGCTGCTCGCGGTCGAGGATGGGCTGTCGTCCGAGAAAAAGCTGGTCGGCGGCTGCGTCGCTCACGAAAACTCCTTAGAACGGTAACTGGATGCCGGGCCAGACGGCCGAGATTGCCTGCCGGAAGCCGGCCTGGATGCGCTCCAGGGCGACCGCGTTATCGGCTTCGAAGCGCAGCACCACCACCGGCGTCGTGTTCGACGGGCGGGCCAGGCCGAAGCCGTCGGCGTATTCGACGCGCACGCCGTCGATGGTGACGATCTGCTCGGCGCCCTCGAACTGGCCCTCGGCCTTCAGCTTGTCGATCAGGGCAAAGGGTTCGCCCTCGGCCATCTTGATGTTCAGTTCCGGGGTGGAGGGCGAGTTCGGCAGGTTCTTCAGCACCGGATTGGCATCGGCCGCCTGGCTGAGGATTTCGAGCAGGCGGGCACCGGTGTACAGGCCGTCGTCGAAGCCATACCAGCGCTCCTTGAAGAAGGTGTGGCCGGACATTTCGCCGGCCAGCGGGGCGCCGGTTTCCTTCAGCTTGGCCTTGACCAGCGCGTGGCCGGTATTCCACATCAGCGGCACGCCGCCGTGCTGTCTGATCCACGGCGCGAGCAGGCGGGTGCATTTGACGTCGTAGATGACGGTGCCGCCCGGCACGCGCGACAGCACATCGGCGGCGAACAGCATCAGCTGGCGATCCGGGAAGATGATCTCGCCGTCCTTGGTCACCACGCCGAGGCGGTCGCCGTCGCCGTCGAAGGCGATGCCGATTTCGGCGTCGGTTTCCTTGAGCGCCTTGATCACATCGGCCAGGTTTTCCGGCTTGGACGGATCGGGGTGATGGTTCGGGAAATTGCCATCGACTTCGCAGTAGAGCGGGATGATCTCGCAACCGAGACGCTTGAACAGTTCCGGCGCGATGGCACCGGCCACCCCGTTGCCGCAATCCATGACGATTTTCATCGGGCGGGCCAGCTTGACGTCGCCGACGATCTTGTCGACGTAGGCAGCCTTGATGTCGGCGCTGCGGCGCTCGCCCTGGCCATGCTTCAGGTTGCCGGCCTCGATGCGCTTCTTGAGGTCCTGGATGGCATCGAGGGCCAGCGTGGTGCCGCCGATGACCATCTTCAGGCCGTTGTAGTCCGGTGGGTTGTGGCTGCCGGTGACCGAGACGCAGGAGTGGCAGCCCAGTTCGTAGGCAGCGAAATAGGTCAGCGGGGTCGGCACGCAGCCGACATCGATGGCGTCGACGCCGGCGGCGCAGATGCCGTCCATCAGGGCGCCGGCCAGTTCCGGGCCGGACAGGCGGCCGTCGCGGCCGACGGCGATGGCCGTCTGGCCCTGTTCGACGGCCAGCGAGCCCAGGGCATGGCCGACCTGGCGAACCACCTCGGCGGTCAGCGATTTGTTGACGATGCCCCGGATGTCGTAGGCCTTGAAGATTTCGGCAGGTAGTTGGCTCATGGCGGTCTTTATGGCGTTTCGTAAAGGAAGAAGTGTAAGAGTCTTTGCGGCAGCCAGTCCAGATTTCCCGGGAAGGGGCCGCTGACGAAACCGACATGGCCGCCGCCGGCCGGTTGTTCGAGGCGGACGCTGGGGCTGGTTTCGCCAACACCAGGCAGGGCGAAGGCGGGCAGGAAGGGATCGTTTCTCGGGTTTACGACCAGGGCCGGCACGGTAATCGCCTTGAGCCACGGCTTGGCTGACGAGCGCGACCAGTAATCGTCCGCACCGGCAAAGCCATGCACCGGCCCGGTCACGGCGTCGTCGAATTCCCACAGGTTGCGCGCCCGGCGCATGCGGGTCTCGTCGAAGAGGCCGGGAAAATGCCGCAGGCGGGCGGCTGAGCGGACTTTCAGGGTGTCCAGGAAGTGCCGGGTGTAGAGGCGGTTGAAACCGCGGGCCAGATGGTGGCCGCAGGCGGCGAGGTCGAGCGGGGCGCAAATGCCGACGACGCCGGTAACCACGTCGGCGGCCGCCTCAGCCCGCTCGCCGGCCCATTTGAGCAAGGCGTTGCCGCCCAGCGAAATACCGGCCGCGTGCAGGCGCTGCCCGACATTGGCTTGCTGCAGGCGACGTAGGATCCAGTCGATTTCGTCCGAGTCGCCAGAGTGATAGGCGCGTGGGCGACGGTTCAGTTCGCCCGAGCAGCCCCGGAAATGGGGAATGGCCAGACGCCAGCCCTGCCGCTTGCAGGCATGGGCGGTGGAGATGGCGTAATGGCTGCGCGCACTGCCCTCGAGGCCGTGGAAAAGTACCAGCAAGGGCGCGCCGGCGGGGGCGTCGAGATGATCGACGTCGATGAAGTCGCCATCCGGTGTATCCCAACGTTCCCGGCGCAGCGGCAAGGGCGGCGCCTTGATCAGCAGCGGCCACAAGGTCTGGGCTTGGCCGCCGGGCAGCCAGCCGGGGGCGCGATAGGGCTTCACGACGAGGCTTCAGTGCAGGGTGTGCGGGATGGCGTCGGCCATCGCCTGGTGGCCGTCGTCGGCTGCCGAGGCGTGCCGGCTGACCAGGCGCCAGCCATGGGCGCCGCGCATATAGACGTGGGTGACGTGCAGCGGGCCATGTGGGCTGGGATCGTCGCCGACGAACAGCACTTCCGTCAGGTGGTGAATGGCGATGACCGAGCCTTGCCAGTGGGCGACCGATTCGGGCTGTACCCGGATCCGGGCGCTGGAAAAAATGCTGCGCCAGCTTTCGCGAATCGGCACTTCGCCGAGCAGGCGGACGCCGGTTGGGTGAACGCAGACGGTTTCCTCATCCTCGGCCCACACCAGCATCAGCAAATCGGCATCGCCATGGCTGATGGCGTCGTAGAAGGCGTGCTCGACATCGTCGGGCGAGGCGTAGTTGCTGGGCTTGCTCATGGTGCGATCCATTGCCGGCAGTGCGTGAGCACCGATTCCGGCGTCAGTTTGTTCAGGCAGTCGAGGTGGCCGAGCGGGCATTCGCGCTTGAAGCACGGGCTGCAGTCAAGATTGAGGCTGACGATGGCGGCACGGTCGGACAGCGGTGGCGTGAAGCCGGGCGATGACGAGCCGTAGAGCGCGACGATCGGCCGGTCGAGGGCGGCGGCGACGTGCATCAGGCCGGAGTCGTTGCATACCACCAGGTCGGCCAGGGCGAGCAGATCGACGGCCTGGCCCAGCGATGTGGCGCCGCACAGGTTGCGACAGAGGCCGGGGGCAAGTTGCGAGATTTCTTCGGCAACCGCGTGATCCTTGGGCGAACCGAACAGCCAGATGGCGCAGCCCTGCTCGGCCAGTTGCCGGGCCAGTGCGGCGAAATGCGCAGCCGGCCAGCGCTTGGCCGGGCCGTACTCGGCGCCGGGACAGAAGGCGACGATGCGTTGCGGTTTGCTCAGGCCGAGTTCGGCCAGGGTTCGTTGCTGATCGGCCTGGCTTGACCGGATGCGCGGCTGGGCGATCGGCTTGGCCGGCGGCGTGCCCGGCGTTTCGGCCAGTTGCACGAAACGCTCGACCATCAGCGGCAGGGCCTGCTTGTCGAGGTCATGGCGAACGTTGATCAGGCCGTAGCGCGATTCGCCGGTAAAGCCCACGCGCTGCGGTATGCCGGCCAGCCACGGCACCAGGGCCGATTTGAGCGAATTGGGCAGGACGTAGACGGCGCCGTAACCCCGGGCCGCCAGGTCGCAGCCGAGGCGCCAGCGCGCCTTGATCGACAATTGGCCATGCCCGAACGGGCTGTCGATGACTTCGTGAATCTCGGCCATGCGCTGCAGGACCGGCGCTACCCAGCGCGGCGCCAGGGCATCGAGCTGCAACCCGGGGTGGCGGGCGCACAGCCGGGCGAAAAGCGGCTGCGCCATGATGGTGTCGCCGATCCAGGAGGGGGCGACGATCAGGGCTTTGTTCATGCGAAAACGGCGGGCTTGCTACCCGCCGTCCAAGGCTTAGTGATGGCCCTTGGGGGCTTCGCCCTTGAAGACGTACTTGGCGCTGCAGTACGGGCAGGTCACCTCGCCGGTCTTCAGGACATCGAGGAAGACGCGCGGATGCTGGCTCCACAGCGGCGCATTTGGCGTCGGGCAGTGCAGCGGAAGGTCGTGGGCAGTGACTTCAATGATCTTGTTGTCGGACATTGGATTCTCCCTGGTTTAGACGACGGCCAGCCAGTCGGCGTGGGCAGCGGAACGGCCATAGACCACGTCGAAATACTTTTCCTGCAACGCCTTGGTGATCGGGCCACGGTGGCCGACACCGATCTGGCGGTTGTCGAGTTCGCGGATCGGCGTCACTTCGGCGGCGGTGCCGGTGAAGAAGGCTTCGTCGGCACAATAGACTTCGTCGCGGGTAATGCGCTTCTCGAT
>JAEUOE010000238.1 GCA_016790885.1 Dechloromonas sp.
ACCATCCGCAAATATCAGCTTCATTCAGCCAACTTTCGTTCGGTGCCTTTGCCAGCATTCAGTTGTTCAGCCGCTGCAAGCAGACGCCTGGCGTTGGTTGGGTTGCGTAGCAAATACGCCGTTTCCTCCAGCGCGTTGTAGTCTTCGAGCGAGAGCATTACAACCGCTTGCTCTCCGTTGCGGGTAATAATCAGGGGTTCATGGTCATTGCACACGCGGTCCATCGTGTGTGCCAGGTTTGCGCGGGCAGCGCTGTAGGTCAGTGCATCCATGGCAGACTCCTTGTGTTTGTACGCGTTATTGTACAACTCATTGCTGCCATGTGTTCATACTTTTGGCGGCTGAAACCCTGTTCGGGCTGCTCAAGGCTCCTCACGAGTGCCGAATCCCGCCCCGGAGCCCGGATACGAAAACGCCGCCCGCAGGCGGCGCCTGACTACTGGCGGGGCGGAGACAATCAGTGCTTCTTGCCCATCCACTGGGCGTTCTTGCCGTCTGACGTCTTTTCGCAGGTAACGCCAACACCGGAGATGGTGGCCTGGGTGCCGACATCCTGAAAGGTGCCGGCATCGCCGTTCCAGCATTGCGGCGCTTTTTTGGCGGCCGGGGCAGTGGCGGCTGGAGCAGCCGGTTTTTCGGCGGGGGTCGGGGCTTGGGTGGCGCAGGCGGTCAGGCCGAGCGCAATGGCGGAAGTTGCCAGGAAGGAACGCATGGAAGTCTCCTCATATTGAGTTGGGGCAGATAACGGCGCGCATTGTGAGCGTCGAATGTTTCCGTTTCGTTGCAATTCGCTTTCGGCAAGATCAGGAAGGGCTGCGGCAATCGGTCACATGGGCAGGCGGGGTGCGCGCGGCTATGCTGGCGGGGCTTCAGACATGCCGGAAAACCGGCCTCCTTTTGCCAGCCTCGCCCAAACAGCGAGGCTATTTTTTTGTTCAGCTCCAGATGCGCGTTGCGCCAACAGTGAGCAGGCCAAGGTAGGTGGCGAGCAGGGAGCCGGCGAGATGTACCGTTGCCAGCCCAATGGCCAGCGTGGGCTGGCCGGCCAGCAGGCGCTCGACGACTTCGGCCGAGAAGGTGGAAAAGGTGGTGAGGCCGCCGAGGAAGCCGGTGATGGCGAACAGTTTCCAGGCCAGCGGAAAATGCGTGTTCAGGTGGAACACGCCAACGGCCACGCCGACCAGGTAGCCACCGAGCAGGTTGGCTGCCAGCGTACCGAGCGGCAGGGCGATGAACAGGGGATTCAACGCCAACCCGAGCAACCAGCGCGCCCAAGCGCCAAAGGCGGCGCCAAGGCCGACGGCGAGAAAATTCAGCGGGCTGAGGAGGTGCAGGGCGGACATGGCCGAATTCTACTGTCTGAGAGCGCCCGGGCGGGTAAAATAGTGCGCTTAATCAAAGAGGTTTAACCCGTGAGCAGCCCGAACCAGCCCGCCAACACCCCGGCCCCCGCCGCCAATTTCATCAAGAACATCGTCGAGGCCGACCTCGCCGCCGGCAAACATGCGCAACGGCGCTGGGCCGGCCGCCCCGGCACCGCCACCGACCACGCCGCCGCGCCGCTCGACCCGGCGAGGATCCGCACCCGCTTCCCGCCCGAGCCGAACGGTTACCTGCACTTCGGCCACGCCAAATCCATCCTGTTGAACTTCGGCCTCGCCGAACAATACGGCGGCCGCTGCCACCTGCGTTTCGACGATACCAACCCGGAGAAGGAAGAGCAGGAATACGTCGATGCCATCATCGACTCGGTGAAGTGGCTGGGTTGTTCGTGGGAACAGGCCGGCGAAACCAATCTCTACCAGGCCTCCAACTACTTCGACTGGATGGCCCGCTTCGCCGAATACCTGATCAGTAGCGGCCACGCCTACGTCGATAGCCAGAGCGCCGAGGCAATGCGCGCCAACCGCGGCACGCTGACCGAGCCGGGCAAGGATTCGCCTTTCCGCAGCCGCAGCGTCGACGAGAACATGGATCTCTTCAAGCGCATGCAGGCCGGCGAGTTCCCGGACGGCACGCACATCCTGCGCGCCCGGATCGACATGGCCTCGCCCAACATCAACCTGCGCGACCCGGCCATTTACCGCATCCGCCACGCCACACACCACAACACCGGCGACAAGTGGTGCATCTACCCGATGTACACCTTCGCCCACCCGATCGAGGATGCGCTGGAGTGCATCACCCACTCGATCTGCACGCTGGAATTCGAAGACCAGCGCCCGTTCTACGACTGGCTGCTCGAACGCCTGGCCGAAGGCGGCCTGTTGCAGCGCCCGCTGCCGCAGCAGATCGAGTTCTCGCGCCTCAACCTGACCTATATCGTGCTCTCCAAGCGCAAGCTGATCCAGCTGGTGCAGGAAAAGCACGTCGACGGCTGGGACGACCCGCGCATGCCGACCCTGGTCGGCGCCCGCCGCCGTGGCTACTCGCCGCAAGGCTTCAGGCTGTTCATGGAACGCGTCGGCGTGACCAAGAACGACTCGCTGATCGACTACGTGCTGTTCGAGGACGCCCAGCGCGAGGTGATGAACGAATCGGACGAGCGCCGCGTCGCCGTGCTCGATCCGCTCAAGCTGGTCATCGACAACTACCCGGAAGGCCAGTTCGAGGACTGCACCGTCACCAACCACCCGCTGCATCCGGAACTCGGTTCGCGCACCATGCCCTTCGGCCGTGAGCTGTGGATCGAAGGCGAGGATTTCCAGGAAGTGCCGGAAAAGGGCTTCCGCCGCCTCTTCCCGGGCAACAAGGCACGCCTGAAGTACGGCTACATCGTCGAATGCACCGGTTGCGACAAGGACGAAAACGGCAAGGTCATCGCCGTGCATTGCACCTACCTGCCCGACACCAAGTCCGGCACGCCGGGCGCCGACAGCGTCAAGGTCAAGGGCAATCTGCACTGGGTCTCGGCCGCCCACGCCTACCCGGCCGAAGTGCGCCTCTACGACCGCCTGTTCGCCGTGCCCGCCCCCGGCGCCCGCCGGGAAGGCGATGCGCCGGATCTCGAGCGCGACTTCCTCGACGACCTCAACCCGGCTTCGAAGACCCTCATCACCGCCATGCTCGAACCCTCGCTGAAGGATGCCCTGCCCGAGCAGCGCTTCCAGTTCGAGCGCCACGGCTACTTCGCCGCCGACCGCATCGACTCCAAGCCCGGCGCCCCGGTCTTCAACCGCACCGTGACGCTCAAGGACTCCTGGGGAAAGGGGAACTGACATGGCCGGAAGCTGGGGCTGCCCGCATGAGGTCAACGACCGCTGCACCAAGATCAACAACCTGCCGTGCAACCCCGGCATGAAGGGCTGCGAACTCGCCGGCCGCTACCGCTTTGTCGACGAGAGCAAGAACGA
>JAEUOE010000059.1 GCA_016790885.1 Dechloromonas sp.
TGCCGGAAGCGGGTTTTCATGCCGACACCGGGAATGCGCGGCTGTCCGGGGTCGACTTCCCAGGGGTGGAAGTAGAAGACGGCCGGCATTTGATCAATGCGATTGATGCGTTCAATCATCCAGCGCGAGAGGCTGTAGGGCATCAGGCGGAAGTAGCCGCCACCGCTGGCCGGCCAGTTTCGTTTCATGAAGCGCAGCGTGGTGGCCGGGACTTCGATCAGGCTGCCGACCGCATGGGCATGGCGCGGGGCGTTGGGCATGCCGTAGTGATCGTGGTGGATTGGGTAGATGCTGGAGCTGTAGCGGTAACCCGCTTTTTCCAGACATTCGAAAGCCCACAGATTTTTTTCGCCGATCGAAAAACTGGGTGCCCGGTAACCGATGACTGCCTTGCCGGAGAGGTCTTCGAGAATCAGCTTGGCGACGTTGATGTCGGCAAAGAAACTTTCCGGCGTTTGGTCGGTGGCGCGTTCGTGGCCGTAGCCGTGGCTGGCCAGCTCGTGGCCGTTATCGACAATGCGGCGGACGACGTTCGGGTAGCGCTCGGCCACCCATCCCAGCGTGAAAAAGGTGGCCTTGGTGTCATGCTCGTCGAGCATGGCCAGAATGCATTCGACGTTCCGCTCGACACGGCATTCGCGAACGTTCCACTCCGAGCGCGGGATATGCGGTGCGAACGCCGAGACTTGAAAGTAGTCTTCAACGTCGATGGTGAGCGCATTACGTACGCTGGATGTCCGCTGGGTCATGGTTATGGGTCAATGGGTGGTGTGGCGCTGAATCAGCCAGTTGGCCAGGTCGGACGCAATGCGCTCGGCGGTGCGGCCATCCCAGAATTCCGGTATGCGTCCGCTCTTGCCCCGGCCGGCCAGGATTTCAGCCGCATGGTGGCGAATGGCCGCGATGTCGCGCCCGACCATGGTGTTGGTTCCCTGGTCGACGGTGATGGGGCGCTCGGTGTTCTCGCGCATGGTCAGGCAGGGAACGCCCAAGGCGGTGGTTTCTTCCTGCAGGCCGCCGGAGTCGGTCAGCACAATCCGGGCATCGGCCATCAGGCCCAGCATTTCGAGATAACCCTGCGGCGGCAGCATGATCATGCTCGGGGATTTGATCAGGTCGCCCAGGCCGAAGCGCTCGATGTTGCCTCGGGTTCTGGGGTGCAGGGCGAAGACCAGCGGCAGCGATTGCGAAATGTCTTTCAGCACGCGGAGCAGGGATTCGAGAACCTCAGGGTGATCGACGTTGGACGGGCGGTGCATGGTCACGATGCCATAGCCGTCGGGGCCGGCGATCGCGGCCGGATCGAATCCCTCGTGGCGCAGGGTGTCGGCCGGTGATCGTGCGACGCTGCGATTGCTCAGCAAGGAATCGATCATGACATTGCCGACAAAGCAGATGCGCTCCGGGGAAATGCCTTCGTTTTGCAGGTTCGCCGCAGCGCTGCGTTCCGTGGTGTACAGGCGGTCGGCAACCTGGTCGGTGAGCACCCGGTTGATTTCTTCTGGCATGGTTCGGTCGTAGCTGCGCAGGCCGGCCTCGACATGCACGACAGGGATCCCCTTTTTGACGCCAACCAGGGTGCAGGCCAGGGTCGAGTTAACGTCGCCAACGACGAGAATGCACGATGGTTTTTTCTCATCGACAACCGGCTCGAAGCGTCGCATCACTTCTGCCGTTTGTACGGCATGGCTGCCCGAGCCCACTTCCAGGTTAATGTCCGGCTTGGGCAGACGCAGATCCTCGAAGAGCTTGTCGTTCATGTCTCGGTCGTAATGCTGGCCGGTATGCAGCAACAAGGTGGGAATCGCCGGGGTGTGGATGGCGAAGGCGCGCAGGATGGGCGCCATTTTCATGAAATTGGGGCGGGCGCCCACGACACAAATGACGGGTCCGAGATCGGTTGGCCAGGCGTTAGATGGGGACATTTTCAGTGCTTGATTCGTTTGGGTTGTGTGCCTGAAGCATTTTTTGCATCAGGTGCAAGGTGGCCGTGTTGATTCGCTCCAGCTGAATCAGGCTCTGCTCCAGCCGCGCCAGGCGTTCGGAAACATGCTCGGCATTGAGCGTGGCGACCAGTTTGTCGCTGACCGCCAGATCAGTATGCGTCATTGAAAAGGGGGCGCCGGCTCCCATGTCGGGATAGTTGCTTAGCGCGGGCTGGGTGGTGTTGCCACCGGTTTCCTCGAATATTTCGCGCGCCACCTCGTCGACGTCGGCTGCTTCGAAACCCTTTTGCTGGTTCAGAAAACCGAAGAGAAGAAGACGGTCGCACACCGAATTGATTCGTCTGGGAATGCCGCTGCTGGCCTTGAAAATGGCCTCGAAGGCATCAGCCGAAATCGCGGGGAGCGTGGTGGCTCCGGCCAGCTTCAGGCGGTGTTCGATATAGGCCTGGGTTTCAACGACATCGAGCGGGCCAATGTGGCAGGCGGCAATCACCCGTTGGCGAAACTGCATCATGTTCGGGCTTTGCAGAATCTGCCGGAATTCCGGCTGGCCAATCAGAAAGCTCTGGAGCAGGGCCTGGTTGCCGTACTGGAAATTGGAAAGCATGCGCAGTTCTTCCACCGCCCGGGCTGTCAGATTCTGCGCTTCATCAACGACCAGCAGGCACCGCTTGCCCTTGGTGGCCATGCTGATCAGGAAGGCTTCGAGCGACATCAGGACGTCGGATTTGGCGACGTCCTTGGTGCGCAGGCCAAACGCGGCGCCAACCAGGCGCAGGGTATCGTCGGCGTCGAGTTGCGTGCTGACCAGTTGGGCGGCGACAACCTTTTCCGCATCCAGCCCCTCCAGCAAACCCCGCACGATGGTCGTTTTTCCAGCTCCCACTTCACCAGTAATGACGATAAAGCCTTCATTCTGGTGCATGCCGTATTCAAGATAGGCTTGGGCGCGGCGGTGTTGCTTGCTCCCGAAATAGAAGTTGGGGTCCGGGTTGAGCTGGAAAGGCTTGCTGATCAAGCCGTAATAGGATTCGTACATACCTTAGAAAACGACCGAGATGCTTGCGATGAGGGCGTTCTCGGTGTAGGGATTCGCTGAGCTGTCGAATTCCATACGACGGAGACCCACGCTGCCGGTTGTCTTGGGGCCGAGTTTGGAAATCAGGTTTGCCTGGTACATGGTGGTGGTTGTTTTGATCGAGGTACTGCCGCTGCCCACGCTGTTTTGCCGTGTTGCCAGGATGTTGAGTGAGGATTCCGGGGTCAGCTTGTGCCCCAGGTTGATGCTGTAACCCGTCTGTTTGATTTCGTTGATGTTGTTCAGAAGATAGTCGTCAGCGACCGCATTGGAAGCCATGATGGTCTGGCTTTCGTTGCGATTGAACATCACGGTCAGCACATTGCGTGCCCCCTCTATGGCAAAGGCCAGTTGCTGGCGTCGTTGCACGGTTGCTCGGGAGGACAGGAAGCTGCTGGTTACTAGCGTATTGGCCATAGGACCAGCACGTTGGATGGCGCATTGTGTTGCCTTAATTTCCAGTAACGTTGGATTGCCACTTAAAGTGGGGTCTTGCGCAAGTTCTAGCTGGCTGCAAATTTGATAGAACAAGTCGAACACCGTTCCCATCCCGACCGTAGAAAACTGGTTGGGCAGGATCGTGACATTCTTGGTGTCGGAGAAGGTCACGCTGCTGAGCGGGAACCGGTGATTGAAGTTGATGCGATGGCCATCCCCGAAGAAGCGCTTTTCCTTGAAGACGGACAAGCGCGTTCTTTCACCCGGTGTCCAGTCGAAGCCGTAACCAGACGTATTTTTGGATTCCTGTTCCTGGGATGCGTAGTTGTTCGATTCCCGGCCAGCGCTTGCCGACACCCGGAATTGCGGAACCAGCGTATAGGTCGCTGTTCCGTACAGGCGCTCGGCATCGGTTTTTCTTCCGAGGCTGTAGTCGGCAGTCTGTTGCGTGGCATCGACCGACCATTTGAGATTCTGGAAGGCCGTGCCGCCCTTGATTTGGCCAGCCCATTCGGATAATTCAACATCGGAAACGCGAGCCGCGCTGGCCTGGGTCGTCGACCGGTTGTAGCGCAACAGATAGTCAATGTCGCTGAAGAGGCGGCCGCGAATGTAGGGCGACACGCGGAAGGTGGCCGTTTCGGTTGAGTTGTCGTTGTTGTAGGAGCTGGTTGGGGTTTGCGTACCAAAGGCGGAGATCGTCTGCTGGGAAATCACGCCGCTGAATTCCACGAACATCCAGTCTTCGACTGCTTCCAGCCGTCCAAAGGCATTCAGTGCATTTCGGGTCCGGCTGTAGCCCGAGGGCTGGGTGTAATACTGGCCGAGCAAGGAGTAATCGACATACGCCCGCAGCCGACTGGTCCGGGCATCGATGTTGATGCCGGGCGCAAGCTCCGTAATCAGTCCGCTGGATTTTTGATTTTGACTGCGGCCGACATTGACGTTATCGCTCCAGGTTTCGGTCAGTTTGACGCGCGGCGTGATGACGATGGCCTGGCGGCTTGCCGTGTCCGGGCTGGAATTGCCCTGGTCGACGGATTGGGGCACACCTGCGCCGCTCGCATTGACGACCGAGCCCGAAATCGCTTGCTGAGAAATCGCGTTGAAGGAAAGCGCGCTGAGCGATACGGCGCAGAGGAGGGGGATGCTGTGCTTATTTCTTGTCATGGCCGTACCCGTAGCCGTACTCGTATCCATAGCCGTATCCAGCCGACTTGGGCGTACGTACCTGATTCAGGATCATCATCTTGACCGGGCAAGACTCGATCGTCGTAATGGCTTGCTTGACTGCCGCTTGCGCCGTGTTTTCGGCATTGACGACCATGACGACTTGGCCCATGTGGGTGGCCAGAACGCGTGCTTCCGTGGTCAGCAAGAGCGGTGGCGAGTCAAAAATGATGATGCGGTCGCTGTAGCGAGTGGACATGTCATCCAGCAGGCGAATCATCGCGTCGCTGGCCAGGAGCTCGGTGGCTCTGGGGTGAGGCGTTCCGCTCGGCAGTATCGAGAGTTTCTCGATATTGGTCTTGAGCATGACGCCCGAGATGTCCAGGGAATTGTTCTGCAATACGTCCAGCAAGCCTTTGCTCGGCGGCAGGCCGAGCATGTTGAGAATGGACGGCCGAGCCACGTCGGCATCGACCAGCATCACCGTGTTATCGAGCTCCATGGCGATACTGATGGCCAGGTTGATGGCGGAAAAGCTCTTGCCTTCACCCGGTAGGGCGCTGGTAATCATGATCAGGTTGCCGTTGGCAACCGGGGTCGTGCCCTTGCCCATGGCGTTGGCAATGAGTGGCCGCTTGATGACACGGAACTCGTCTGCCGTCTGGCTACGTGCTGCATTGGGTACGAGCAGGCCGGAAGCCGAAATGGTTTCAAGATCCAGGTTGACCAGATTGGGCGCGTGGGTCGATGCCTCCGCCATTTTTGCGGGAGCTTCGGCGGGGCGCGGGGGGGGCTCTGCAACTTCCGGTTTCGGCGTTGCCTGGACGTGATTGGTCAAGGGGGGGGCGAGGGGAGCGCTTTCCTCGGGAATGTCTACCCCGGCCTGGCGAAGTTGCTCGAGGCGCTTTGCCGCTTGTTCAATAAGACTCATCGAATAACCTCAGGAGGCGCGCTGGGAGAGAAACATCAGAATCCCCGTGCCCAGACCATAGGCAATGACCAGCCCGGCCGACGCAATAAAGAAGCGACGAAGACTGGCTCGTTCCTTCTGGGTGCGTGCCTCGTTATGAATCAGGGAAACCGTCCCAATGACCGGCAGTTCCGTTACGTCACGCAAGGCCTTGCCATCGAAAAATACGGGGCGAATCTGGCTGGCGGCGAAAGCAGCGAACAACCCGCCAGCGATGGCCAGGACCAGGCCGAGGGGAAAGAGCATCAGGCGATTGGGGGCTACCGGCTTGGATGAGGAGCGGGGCGGGTCGATGAGCCGGAAATCAGCCATCGAACCCGCATTATCGAGATCGCCCGACAGCTCTGCGGAGTCGCGACGGCTTACCAGTTGCTCGTAGTTCCGCTTGTCCAGTTCGTAGTCACGGTTCATCTGGGCCAATTCGGTTTCCAGTTGCGGCTGGGTCTTCATCAGGGTCGTGGTTCGCTTGTAGCGCTCCTCGTATTCGCTGACCCGCGCCCGTAGCGAAGCGGCGTTGGCCTCGGCTTCGGCAAGGGAAACCTTCAACTGCTGGTAAACCGGATTATTGCTGACCGAAGCACCCGGGTTGGCGGCTGCAAATTTCTTGCGGGCGACGATTTCCTGGCGTTTTTGCTCCTCCAGATCCTTGATCAGCCGGCGCGTTCCGATGACATCGGGGTGCTGCTCGGTGTAGCGCTGGAGCAGGGTGTCCAGATTGCGCTTTTGCGTATCGATACGGCCATCGATTTCCGGGAGGGAAACCGACGAGTCGCCAATATTGGAATCAGGCAGCAGTACCGGCTCCTCACCGGCAATCTGGCGACGAAGCGCATCCCTGGATTGTTCCGCTTCGCGCAGCTGCAGTCTTGCCGCATTGAGTTGAGTTGAAAGGTCACTCAAACGATCAACACCATTTTTTCCTTCCGCAGAGGCGAGGTCAATGTTACGAATCTTGAAATCCTTCAGGCGATTTTCGGCTTCGGACAATTTCTTTTCGTAGCTACGAATCTGCTCGTCGAGGAATTTTCTGGCGGAGTCGGTGTCCTGGCGCTTGTCACCCAAACTGGACTCGATAAAGATCGAAACCAGTGCCTGAACCACTTTTTGTGCTTTTGCCGGGTCGGGGTCGCGGTAGGAGATGGTG
>JAEUOE010000131.1 GCA_016790885.1 Dechloromonas sp.
ACAAATCATTATCAGGGTATCTCCAGCTTTACAGGCCGGACAACACGCCCGAAAATGCCTGAAATTGCATCATAACCGCGAGCTCCATGGCGCAACAAGCCAATCAGCCGTTACCCAACGGTCACCCACTTGAGGAATACAGGATAGACCGCCAGCTCTCGCTCGGCGGTTTTTCCATCGTGTACCTGGCGACCGACCCCGAGGGGCGGCAAGTGGCGATCAAGGAGTATCTGCCGAACAGCCTGGCGTTGCGCGCACGCGGCGAAATCAAGCCGGTCATCACCTCGGATCATCTCGGTGCCTTCCGTTACGGCATGAAGTGCTTCTTCGAGGAAGGTCGCGCCCTGGCCCGCCTGTCACACCCCAACGTGATCCGCGTGCTCAATTTTTTCCGCGCCAATGACACGGTGTACATGGTCATGGAATACGAACACGGCCGTACGCTGCAGGAATTCATCCAGAAGCACCAGGGGCATATTTCCGAACGCTTCATCCGCGGGGTGTTCACCCGCATGCTCAACGGCCTGCGCGAAGTGCATTCCAACAAGCTGCTCCACCTCGACCTGAAGCCATCGAACATCTACCTGCGCAGCGACAATACGCCGGTACTGATCGACTTTGGCGCCGCCCGCCAGACGCTGCTCAATGACCAGCCCATGCTCAAGCCGATGTACACGCCGGGCTTCGCCTCGCCGGAACACTACGGATCACGCAAGGATCTCGGGCCGTGGAGCGACATTTACAGCGTCGGCGCGTCGATGTACGCCTGCCTGGCCGGGGTGGCCCCGCAGGCGGCGGACTCGCGCCTGAAGAAGGACACCCTCGCCCCGGCGATGATGCGCTGGGACGGCCAGTATTCGGACCGCCTGCTCGAAATCATCGACTGGTGCCTGAACCTCAACCACCTCTACCGTCCGCAAAGTGTCTTCGCCCTGCAGAAGGCGCTGGTCGAGACCGTTACGCCCCCCAGCCCGAAAGCCACGCCGAATTGGCTGGGCCGTTTCGTCGAAAAATTCAGGAATCCGATCCGATGAGATTCACCATCTATCAGGAAAGCCGCGTCGGCGGCCGCGCCAACAACGAAGACCGGACGACTTACTGCTATTCGCGCGATGCGCTGCTGATGGTTGTGGCCGATGGCATGGGTGGCCACCATTATGGCGAGATCGCCGCCCAGATCGCCGTGCAGACGCTGGCCGATGCCTTCCAGCGCGAGGCCAAGCCGCTGCTCGCCGACCCCTTCCGCTTCCTGCAGAAGAGCATGACCAACGCCCATCATGCCATTCTCGACTACACCACCCGCCACCACCTGCGCGACACGCCGCGCACCACCTGCGTCGCCTGCGTGGTGCAGGACAACGTTGCCTACTGGGCGCACGCCGGCGATTCCCGCCTGTACCTTATTCGCGACGGCCGGGTCATCACCCAGACCAAGGACCACTCGCGCATCCGCCTGCTCATCGAGGAGGGCATGATCAGCGAGGCACAGGCCGCCTTTCACCCGGATCGCAACAAGATCTACAGCTGCCTGGGCAGCCCGACGCCACCGGAAATCGAATTTTCACGCAAGACCCCGCTCAACCACGGCGACATCCTGCTGCTCTGCTCGGACGGCCTGTGGGGCGAAATGTCCGGCGACATGATGGCGGTGGCCCTGAAGGGCAGCAACCTGCTGCAGGCCGTGCCGATGATCCTCAATCAGGCCGAAACCAAGGGCGGCCCGCATCGCGACAACCTGTCGGTGGTCGCCGTGCGCTGGGAAGATGCCTACGTCGAGGAAGCGAGCAGCGCCATTTCGACCCAAACCATGACCCAGGATGAAGTGACGACCCGGCTCGAGGAATTCGGCCGCAACCCGGCCTACAAGAGCGAATTGAGCGATGAGGAGATCGAAAAGGCGATCGACGAAATCCGCAACGCCATCGACAAATACAACCCGAAGAAATAAGGAAAACCCATGCGCCCCAGCCAACGCCAGCCGGACCAGCTCCGCACCGTCAAGATCACCCGCAATTTCACCCGTCACGCCGAAGGCTCGGTACTGATCGAGATGGGCGACACCCGCGTGCTGTGCACCGCCTCGGTCGAAGAAAGCCTGCCGCCCTTCCTGCGCGGCAAGGGCCAGGGCTGGGTAACGGCCGAATACGGCATGCTGCCGCGTTCGACGCACACGCGCAGCGCCCGCGAGGCGGCCAAGGGCAAGCAGACCGGCCGCACCCAGGAAATCCAGCGCCTGATCGGCCGCAGCCTGCGCGCCGTGACCGACCTCAAGGCCCTCGGCGAACGCCAGATCACCCTCGACTGCGACGTGCTGCAGGCCGACGGCGGCACCCGCTGCGCCTCGATAACCGGCGCCTGGATCGCCCTCTACGAAGCCTGCGACAAGCTGGTGCAGGCCGGCAAGCTGCCGGCCAATCCGGTCAAGGACCATGTCGCGGCGATTTCCGTCGGCATCTTCGAAGGCAGCCCGGTGCTCGACCTCGATTACCCGGAAGATTCCAACTGCGACACCGACATGAACGTCATCATGACCGGCCAGGACGGCATCGTCGAAGTTCAGGGCACGGCCGAAGGCGAACCCTTCACCCGCGAACAGATGAACGTGCTGATGGACCTTGCCACCATGGGCATCCGCCAGCTGGTCGCCGCCCAGGAAAGCGCCCTCGCCTCATGAAAAAGCTCGTCCTCGCCTCGAACAACGCCAAGAAGATGAAGGAGCTGAACGCGCTGCTGG
>JAEUOE010000241.1 GCA_016790885.1 Dechloromonas sp.
GTCGGCTTCCAGCCCTTCGGCTTGACCAGCAGGTAACCCTGCATTTCAAGGTGCAGCGCCGAGCAGAATTCCGTGCAGTAGTACGGATAGACGCCTTCCTTGTCGGCCTTGAACTTGACGGTAACCGTCTTGCCCGGTTCCACAGAAGCGTGGACGTTGTAGGTCGACACGGTGAAGCCGTGGGTTTCGTCCTGGGCACGCTCGAGGTTGGTCAGGTGGATGGTGATTTCGTCGCCTACTTCAGCCTCGATGGTTTCCGGCGTGATGTGCGAGCGGATCAACGTACCCTTGACCTCGATCTTGTTGCCCTTCTTGGTCGTCACTTCTTCGCCAGCGCGGACGGCGCCCGGATGCGGCTTGTCCGTACGGGAATCGGTACCGACCTTGTAGCGGACACCCGGCTTCAGCTTGGAAGCTTCGATGGCCACAACGTAGTGCGGCTCACCCAGCGGCAGCGGCATGTCGTACAGCAACTGCATCTTGTCGTTGGTGATGTCGATCAGCTGGTGGTTCTGCGGGTGCAGCGGGCCAACCGGGTTGAAACGGTCGATCGACAGCTTGTTCAGGGCAACCAGGTAACGACCCTTCGGATCGGCGGAGTCGCCTTCCATGGTCATCAGGTGGCCGATGTTGTAGTGCACCGAGATCTTGTCGAGAACCTTGCCTTCACAGTGGTCCCACTTCACGACCTGCGAGTCGACGTACAGCGAGGTGTAGGCAATACACTTCTTGGAGTCGTACTGGGTGTGCAAGGGGCCGAGGCCGAGCTGTACCTGGGTGTGCAGCGCATCCTTCATGCCGATGACCGGAATGCCGTACGGATCCTTGGATTCGAACTTGCCGGCCTTGATGGCAGCCTGGATCTTCTCGAAGGAATAGACGGAGACGTGGGTGTCCAGCTTGCCGGAGACAGTCAGGAACTTTCCGTCCGGGGTAACGTCGACGCCGTGCGGGGACTTCGGTTCCGGAACGAGGAAGAGGATGCCTTCCTTGACAGCGGTGTCGATCGACAGCACGTTGTGGCCGTTGATCTTCTTCGCCTTGCCCTGGGCAACCAGTTCGGCGGCCTTCTTCCAGTTGATCACGTGCAGATAGTCGGTGTCCTTGGCGGAGCAACCGGCTTCATACGGCGGACGGCCCTTTTCGATGCCGCCGACGTAGCGCTCGGAACAGAAGGAGTTGGTGAAGGACCAGCCGTCAGACGGACCCTTGCCGGCGTCCGACAAATCCTGCGAGTACGGCGGCAGTTCGACGGAGAAGGATTCCTTCGGGTCGATGCGGCCTTCCTTGCGGTCGAACTTCCAGTAGGTCACGCCACCACGATACTTCTCGTTGAACTCTTCCAGCGGGAAGAACTTCTTGTTCTCCAGCGGAGTGGCGTACTGGGCGGCTTCAATGACGTATTCGGTGTTCGGGGTGACGAAGGCGCCACCGTGCTCCGACTTGTAGATCGGGTTGATAACGATCTGCTTGGTTTCGAAGTCACGCAGGTCGATCACGGCGAGGCGCGGGTTGGCCTTGTCGTTGATGAACAGGAATTGGCCGTCGTACTTGCCCTGGGTTTCGGAAATAGCCGGGTGGTGCGTGTCACCCCAGGTGATTTCCTTGCCGTCGATCCAGCCCTGCTTGAGGACGGACTTGGAGTTTTCGTCGAAGCCGTAGCCCTGCCAGGGTTCCGGCGTGAACACACCGATGTACTTCAGGATGCGCATGGACGGAATGCCATACACGATGACCTGGCCGGACTGGCCGCCCGAGCTGAAGGCGATGAACTCATCACGCTTGCCGGTCGGGACGTAGGTCTTCGCTGCAGCCAGCAGATCCTGCTGGTTCAGGTTACGACGCTTCATCACGTCCTGCAGGGACTCGGCGGACATCGCCGTACCGGCGAAGCCAAGGGCCAGCAGCAACGCGGTGGATTTCACTGCGAACTTACTCATATCTATTTCTCCCAAATCAAGAAGTAACAACTTCCATTTCCCCCATCGTCGCCTGCGACAAAATGCCTCTGCGACAATTTGCCGCACACTGTATTCCCGGGGGGCAGTGAAAGAATTGATCTTTGTTAAATTCGTTCGGGGCATATCGGCGAAAATGCGCACCACCCAATGGTTTTGGACTGAGACGTTTTCTTGTGAACAAAAAAATCCTGATTGATCTGATCGGCATTGAATTGATCGCGCTGGTCGTGGTTGTCGGCTTCAAACTGTCGCCGATATTGCTGCCGAAGGCCGACGTGACTGTGATGCCTGATCCCGCCTGCGACCTGCAGAAACAGGCGTGCGCCGTCACCTTGCCAGCGGGTGGCAAGGTTGAATTGTCGATGGGTGACAAGGCAATTCCGCTGGTCAAGCCGTTCGGGGTCCGGGTGACGACCAGTGGCTTTTCACCGTCCCGGGTCGAGCTTGACTTCGCCGGGGTCGATATGAACATGGGTTATAACCGCCCGGAGCTCGCCCTCCAGGGCGAGGGCCGCTATGTCGGCGAGGCGACCTTGCCGGTGTGCATCACCGGCCACATGGACTGGCAGGCAACCCTGCTGATTGAGGCGGGCAGCGAACGCATTGCCATTCCTTATCGTTTTGCCACGGGAGGGCAGGAATAATGCAAGAACGGATACTGGGTTTCGTGGCCATTGCCCTGGCGCTGGTCATCGCCGGACTGGCCCTGTTCTGGCAGCCGGACGTGGCGGAGCGGCCGTTGCCCCGCCTGCCCATCGTCGAAGGGGGGGATTTCACGCTGCAATCGGCAAGCGGCCCGGTCTCCCTGAAGGATTATCGCGGCAAGCTGGTGCTCGTCTATTTCGGCTACACCTTCTGCCCGGATATTTGCCCGACCTCGTTGGCCGCCACTGCCGAAGGTTTGAAACAGTTGTCACCGGAGGAGCTGGCGCGGGTGGCGATGATTTTCGTGTCGGTCGATCCGAAGCGCGACACGCCGGAACGTCTGAAGGAGTATGTCGAGTTTTTCCACCCGTCAATCGTCGGGGTGACGGGGAGTGCCGAGGTGGTCGCCGAGGTCGCCAAGCGTTATGGTGTCATCTATGCCGAGCAGAAGGTCGAGACGGCCGGCGGCGGGTATGTCGTCGATCATTCGGCGGACACATTCATCGTCGCCCAGGATGGCCGTGTGGTTGGCAAGATTGCCCACGCCACGCCGCCCGATCAGGTCGTCGTCGCCATCAGTAAATATTTGAACCAACCATGAAGGAGTGCTTGCCCATGAAACAAATTTCCCTGTTTGCCGCCAGCCTGCTGTTTTCTGCCGGTGTTCTTGCCGGTGCTGCCGACCAAGTCGCGGTGCAGGATCCTTATGTTCGCCTGGCACCGCCGAATGCGCCGGCGACCGGGGCATTCATGGTCATCAAGAACAACGGCGACAAGGATGTCAAGGTGGTCAAGGCCGATAACCCGGTTTCCCGGGTGACGGAGTTGCATACGCACCTGAACGAAGGCGGCGTGATGAAGATGCGCCCGGTGCCGGCCATCGATGTCAAGGCCAAGGGCGAAGCGGTTCTCAAGCCGGGCGGCCTGCATGTCATGCTGATCGACCTGAAAGCCCCGATGAAGGAAGGTGATGTCGTGCCGATCACCCTGACGTTCGACGATGGCAGCAGCAAGCAGGTCGACGCCAAGGTGGTGCGCCCGATGGCTGCCGGCATGGCGCCGATGAGCGATCACAAGCACTGATTCAGCACTGCTGCAGTTTGTCCCCCAAGGCCGTTGCCTGCCCGCGCAGGCGACGGCCTTTGTCTTTGAGGAATCCCGCCCGGAGTACCCTGCTCAGCGCAGGGGTTCCAGCACGGCGTTCAATACGATCTGCTCGGCCGGCATGGGCTTGGCCATGAAATAACCCTGGGCGAAATCGCAATTGAGCGTAGTGAGGGCTTCGAACTGGGCGCAGGTTTCCACCCCCTCAGCAATGACCTGCAGGCGCAGGCTGTTGGCCAGGGCCATGATGGCAGTGACGATTGCCCGGTCATTGTCGTTCGATGTCATGTCGGTGATGAACGAGCGATCGATCTTCAGCGTATCGACCGGGAAGCGCTTGAGATAGGCGAGGCTTGAATAGCCGGTGCCGAAGTCGTCGATGGATAGC
>JAEUOE010000149.1 GCA_016790885.1 Dechloromonas sp.
CAACCAATGATGGGGCGGATTAGCGCCGGTATTCTGGCCGGCGCAGGGGGATTTGCATGTTTTTGATAGTCGGGTACGTCATTATTTTGGCAGCGGCCTTGGGGACGTATGCCATTCACGGCAGTCTGCTCGCCCTTTGGGTGCCGGCCGAGTACGTTGCCATCATCGGCCTGACCATCGGCTATTTCGTGGCGGCCAACAACATCACCGTCATCAAGGCGACCGTCGGGGCGATCCCCGGGGTGCTCAAGGGCTCGAAATTCAACAAGGCCTTTTACATCGATGCCCTGGCAATGCTCTTCGAAGTTCTGGCCAAGGTGCGCAAAGAGGGGTTGATGTCGATTGAGGGCGACATCGAGAACCCGGAGGCCAGCCCGATTTTTTCCAAGTATCCGAATCTGGTGAGCGACCATCACATCATGGAGTTCGTCACCGATTACCTGCGCATGATGGTCGGTGGCAACCTGAACACCGTGGAAATCGAGAGCCTGATGGATGTGGAGCTGGAAACCCATCACCACGAAGCCGCGGAGCCGGGGCACGTGGTCGCCTCGGTGGCCGGTGCCGTGCCTGCCTTCGGTATCGTCGTGGCGGTGATGGGGGTGGTCAACGTCATGGGCTCGGTGGGTTCACCGCCGGCCGTTCTCGGCAAGATGATCGGCGGCGCGCTGGTGGGTACTTTCCTGGGTATTCTGATTGCCTATGGATTTGTCGAACCTGTTGCCAAGCTGCTGGAACAAAAGGCGGCTGAGGAGGGCACCATCTACAAATGCATCAAGATGGTCCTGCTGGCTTCGATGTCCGGTTATGCCCCGCAGGTCGCCATCGAATTCGGTCGCAAGACGCTGGATTCGCATTCCCGTCCCAGCTTCACCGAGCTTGAGGAAGAACTGAAGGCGCGCAAGGGCAAGTAGCCCTGCCTTTCCACTGAGTCAATTCGATGAGCGACGATTCCACACGCCCCATAGTCATCAAGCGCAAGAAGGTCGTTGCTGGCGGCGCGCATGGCGGCGCCTGGAAGATCGCGTACGCCGACTTCGTCACGGCCATGATGGCTTTCTTCCTGCTGATGTGGCTGCTCGGTTCGACGGCCAAGGGGGATTTGCAGGGGATTGCCGACTTTTTCCAGAATCCGTTGAAGATTTCCAGTCAGGGCGGGGCCGGCTCGGGAGATGCGACCAGCGTGCTGCAGGGCGGAGGCAAGGATCTGACTCGCCAGTCCGGGCAGGTCAAGCGCGGTGATGTCGAAGCAAAAAAGTCGACTTCGTTTTCCAAGGAGGCTCAGGCCGAGTTTCGTCGCAAGGAACAGGAGCGTCTGGAGAGCCTCAAGCTGGAAATCGAGAAAATGATCGAGCAGAGCCCGCAGTTGGCCCAGTTCAAGAAACAGATGCTGCTCGACATTACTTCGGAAGGTTTGCGCATCCAGATTGTCGATGAGCAGAATCGCCCGATGTTCGACTCAAGTAGTGCCGACCTGAAGCCGTATACCAGGGATATCCTGCGTCAGATCGGCAAGGCGCTGAACGGTGTGCAGAATCGGATCAGTCTGGCGGGGCACACCGACGCGGCCCAGTTTGCCGGTGGCGAAAAGGGGTTTTCAAACTGGGAGTTGTCATCGAACCGGGCGAATGCATCGCGTCGCGAACTGGTGGTTGGCGGCATGGATGACAGCAAGGTGCTGCGTGTGGTCGGTTTGGCCTCGACCGTCTTGTTCGACAAGAACGATCCACTGAACTCGGTGAATCGACGAATCAGCATCGTCGTCCTGAACAGAAAAACGGAACA
This sequence comes from Dechloromonas sp., assembly GCA_016790885.1. Taxonomy (GTDB): domain Bacteria; phylum Pseudomonadota; class Gammaproteobacteria; order Burkholderiales; family Rhodocyclaceae; genus Azonexus. Next base: position 1,786 of record JAEUOE010000149.1, read on the forward strand.
GGCCATTCTTCAGGAGGAGGGGCCGGAGTCCGAGGCCGGTGGTGAGGAAATCATGCCTGATGGCTTGAAACTGCCCGGAGTGGGCAAGGGTACGGCCGGCTGAACTGAATCTGCCCGGAAAACTTTGGGGGGCGAATGGCGAATAGCAGCAAGATAGCGGGGTTGGGTACGGGCTGGTCCATGCTGGTGGTGGTGGGGTTGATGCTGGTGGAACCATCAGCCAGATCGCTTCCCGTTGGCATCGCATTGCTTGCGATCATTCTTGGCTGGCTGCTATGCAGCCTCATGGGAACTCAATCGGCGACCACGGTATCCGTTGCCAACGAAGCAGCCAGTGTGCGGCGTGACATCGTCGAGCGCAGTGGTCAGGCGATCGTTCATGTCTCCACCGAGGCGTCCCGGCAGGTTGAGGAGATGCGCAACGAGATCAGTCGTGCGCAGAATATTTTCGACGAGGCCATCGACAAGCTGGTGAGTAGTTTTCATGGCATGAACTCGCAGATTCAGCGCCAGCAGCAGCTCGGTTTGCAGATTGTGAGCGGTGGCTCCGAGGAGGGCTCGGTCAGCGAATTCCAGAGTTTTGCCAGTAAAACATCCAATACCTTGCGGCAATTTGTCGATAGCGTTGTGGAAAACTCCAGATTGGCCATGTCCCTGGTGGAAATGACCGATCTCATCAATAAGCAGATGAGCGAAGTGCGCGGCATGCTGGGCGAAATCGAGGGTATTTCCAAGCAGACCAATTTGCTGGCGCTCAATGCGGCCATCGAGGCGGCGCGGGCAGGCGAGGCGGGCCGGGGATTTGCCGTGGTGGCTGACGAGGTGCGTGACCTGTCCGGGCGTACCAACCATTTCAGCCAGCAGATTCGTGGCTCGCTGACCAAGATGCAGGCGACGATCGAGGCCACCGAGCGGGCCATCAACCAGATGGCGGCCCAGGACATGACCTTTGCACTGACCTCGAAGACCGATGTCGAGCAGGCGATGAGCGGCATCAACGAAATGAATCGTCGAACGGGCGAAACAGTCAATGAACTCAACACGATTGCCGATCAGGTTGAGCTATCGGTAAATCAGGCGATCATGTCCCTGCAGTTCCAGGATATGGTGACCCAGCTTCTTGGCCACGTCGGGCGTCGCCTCGAACTTGTCGATGAAATCCTGCTCGACGAGCAAAAAATGATAGGCGTACTGGGGAGTCATGGCGAGCCCACGCTGGCTTTGGCAACCCTTGCCGAGATATGTCAACACGTTGACCAGATTTCGCAAAAAATTGGTGTTATTTCACAAAAAGTAGATAATAATCCTGTTAACCAAACTGGCTTCGCGAGTGGCGAAGTTGAGTTGTTCTGATTTTTCCGTGAGGTAAAGATGGCAAAAACCGTTCTCGCAGTCGATGACTCTGCATCCATTCGTCAAATGGTTTCGTTCACCCTGAAGAGTGCTGGTTACGATGTGGTCGAGGCAGTCGACGGGATGGATGGGCTGGAAAAAGCCAAGACCAAGAGCATCAACCTGGTTCTGACCGATCAGAACATGCCGCGCATGGACGGCCTGACCCTGATCAAGAACCTGCGGGGCATGCCGCAATATGCCAAGACCCCGATCCTGATGTTGACCACCGAGTCCTCCGACGCCATGAAGGCACAGGGGCGTGCTGCCGGTGCGACGGGCTGGCTGGTCAAGCCGTTCGATCCGCAGAAACTGATTGAAGTCGTGCGCAAGGTGATCGGCTAGGCAAGAGCCGGCTGACCCACGCCAGGATGGGTCCGTTCGCATTCCATTTCCGATCGCCATGTGTGGGCGGTCGTGCACGGGGGGTAGCATGGCTATCGACATGAGTCAGTTCTACCAGGTGTTCTTCGACGAGTCGGCGGAGCACCTGGCAGCGATGGAGGGGCTGCTGCTCGACCTCGATGTCGAGAATCCGGATTCGGAGCAGCTCAACGCCATATTCCGCGCTGCGCACTCGATCAAGGGCAGCGCCGGTACGTTCGGGTTCACCGATCTTGCCGACACCACGCATATTCTGGAAAACCTGCTCGATCGGATACGCAAGCAGGAGCTTGGCCTGCGCGCCGAGATGGTCGATGCCTTTCTTGAATGCGGTGATTTGTTGCGAGAAATGCTCGAAGCCCATCAGGGGCGGGGCGAAGTCGACGCAGGCGCCGTGGCGGCCATTTGTGCTCGCCTACGCGAACTGTCCACCGACCAGGCCCGTGAGGCTGCCGTATCGCAGGCGGAGGCGGCTCCCGTCGCTCATGGTTTGCCGGCGCGGGGGCTGCGGGTATTCGACATCCAGTTCGTGCCGACCGCGATTTCGGCCCAAGGCGATGGCGTCAGGAATCTCCTGGATGAATTGAAGTCGCTCGGTGCCCTGGAGGTCCTCGCACAGCCGGATGCCGGTGCGGCTGCTGTCGGCTATTGGCAGGTTCGGCTGACGAGCGATGTCGGGCAGGAGGCGTTTGCCGACCAAATTGATTTCATTGCCGACAACGGGGCCTGGCGGGTACTGGAAAGCAGCGCCGTCGGCCAGTCGGACGATAGTGGGTTCGGCTTTTTCGACGATTCGCCCGGGGCGCCGGAAGCAGATGCCGGCTATGGATTCTTCGAACCACTCGAGCAGCCTTCGCCGGCTAACGCATCAAGTTCGGCCGCCGATGGCGACGGGTATGGTTTCTTCGAGCCGCTGCCCACTGCTGAAACCTCTGAAGTTGCTGCCGTTGCCGTCGAAGAGGGCGATGGTTACGGCTTCTTCGAGCCCGTGGCCGAGCCTGTATCAACGCCACCGGCAGTGGCCGAGGAGGGTGACGGATTCGGTTTCTTCGCGCCATTGCCCCCGGTTGTTCCTGAACCTCCGCCGGTCGTCGTCGAGCCGCTCGCGCCGGCTGTCGTCCAGCCTATCGAAAAACCGGTGGCCGAGCCGCGGGCCCGGGCAAGCAAGGCCGCCTCAGCCGCAGCTGCAAGCGGCGATTCGTCGATCCGGGTCAGTATCGAAAAAGTCGACCAACTGATCAACCTGGTTGGCGAGCTGGTGATTACCCAGGCCATGCTGTTGCAGACAGCGACGCAAATGCAGGAAAGCGCCCCGGAGCGGCTGGTGAATGGTTTGGCCCAGTTGGAACGCAATACCCGCGATTTGCAGGAATCGGTCATGTCCATCCGCATGATGCCGATTTCCTTCGTGTTCTCCCGTTTCCCCCGTGTGGTGCGCGACCTGTCCGGCAAGCTGGGCAAAAAGGTTGAACTGAAAACCACCGGCGAGACGACGGAACTGGACAAGAGTCTGATCGAGCGTATCGCCGACCCGCTGACTCACCTGATCCGCAACAGCCTGGATCACGGTATCGAATCGCCGGAAGCGCGGATTGCCGCGGGCAAGAGCCCGGTCGGCACGATTACCCTGAAGGCCTATCACCAGGGTGGCAACATCGTCATCGAAGTGGGCGACGACGGCGCCGGTCTGCCGCGTAACAAGATCCTCGCCAAGGCACGCGAACGCGGCCTGCAGGTTTCCGAGCAGATGACCGATCAGGAGGTCTTTCACCTGATTTTCGAAGCCGGTTTTTCGACCGCCGACCAGGTGACGGACGTTTCCGGCCGCGGTGTGGGCATGGATGTCGTGCGCCGCAACATCCAGTCGATGGGCGGCCGGGTCGAAATCGACTCGATGCTCGGGGTCGGCACCCGGATGACCGTTCGCCTGCCCCTGACGCTGGCCATTCTCGACGGCATGTCGATTGCCGTCGGCGACCAGACTTACATCCTGCCGCTGTCCTACGTCATCGAATCCTTCCAGCCCCGGATGGGTGACATCAAGACCCTGTCCAACCAGGCGCGGGTGATCCAGGTGCGGGGTGAATACCTGCCGGTTGTCGTGTTGCACGAGTTGTTCAACATCAAGCCGCAGTCGGCCGATTTCACGCAGGGCATCATGGTGGTCATCGACGCGGATGGCATCAAGGCGGCCTTGTTCGTCGATGCCCTGGTGGGGCAGCACCAGGTGGTGATCAAGAGCCTGGAAGCGAACTATCGTCGCGTGAACGGCATTTCCGGCGCCACCATCATGGGCGACGGTCACGTGGCGTTGATTCTGGATGTTTCGGCAATTGCCGGCATGGCCAAAAGCAGTGTGCAGAAAGCCGGCTGACGGCTGAATCGAGGAGCAAATAATGGAAGCGATGACGCAAAGTGCTAGCGCAACGGGCGAAGAAGATCTGGTCGCCAGTGAATACCTCACCTTTACCCTGGGTAGTGAGGAATATGCGATCGATATCCTGAAGGTTCAGGAAATCCGTGGCTACGAGCAGCCCACCCTGATCGCCAATTCACCCCCCTTCATCAAGGGGGTCATCAACTTGCGCGGCACGATCGTGCCTATTGTCGATCTGCGCATCAAGTTCAATCTCGGCAAGATCGAATACACGCCATTTACCGTGGTCATCATCCTGAATGTGGCCGGGCGGGTGATCGGTACCGTCGTCGATAGTGTCTCCGATGTGATTTCGTTGACCCGGGCGCAGATTCGTCCGGCGCCGGACTTCTCGGGCAGTTTCGACACCCGCTACATCCTCGGCCTGGCGACGGTCGACGGGCGGATGATGATCGTGACCGATATCGAGCGCTTGATGACCAGCGCCGACATGGAATTGATCGATGATGCATCGGCTGCCAGCTGATCGGGGAAGGGTTTCATGCTCAATCGTATGAAAATTGGTACTCGCCTGCTCTGGCAGGCCATGGGAATGGCGTTCTGGTTCACCGTCCTGGTCCTGGTCGCGGTTCATTACATGGGCGACATCAACCAGGCGACCAAGTCGGTATTTGCCGACAAGCTCGAACCGGGTGTCATTGTTCTCCGCGTGCAGGCCCTGATGGCCGAGAACAACCAGTCGGTTTCGGCCGGCTTGCTGCATGATCCGGAGAGTCGTCAGGCTGGCCTCCATGATCATCCACTGAGCGTGCATACCGATGCGATCATCAGGAATCGCGACGAAATCACCGCTTTGTGGAAACAGTTCAAGGCGCGCAACCTCAACGAGGAAGAGCAGAAGCTGGCAACCGCCTACGAGGAAAAGCGGGCCATCTACGTCAAGGATGGCCTGATGGCGGCCAGTGCCGCCTTGCTCCAGGGCGATTACATGGCGGCGGCAAAGATCAATGGCACCGTGGTTCAGCCGGCCTACCAGAATGCCAAGGCGGCCGCCGATGCCTTGCGCGAGTATTACGCGAAGACCGGCCGGGGCTTGTACGAAACCGCACAGGCAGACTTCCAGTGGTCAACGCGGCTGATGATCGCTCTGGTGGTGCTCGTGATCCTGCTGATTGCCGGCTTTGCCTATGTGCTGGGGCGCAGCATTACCCGGCCGATCGGCCATGCCGTCGGGGTGGCCGAGCGGGTGGCTGCCGGGCAGCTCGACAACCGGATCGAGGTGGTCGGCAACGATGAAGCGGCGGTCCTGATGGGAGCCTTGCAGCGCATGCAGGGCGAGCTCAAGGCCAATATCGAAGCCGAGCGCAAGACGGCGCAGGAAAACCTGCGTATCAAGGTGGCCCTGGATGTGACGTCGAACAGTGTCATGGTGGCCGATCCGGACGGCAAGATCATTTACTGCAACCACTCGGTGCTGGAAATGATGCGCAACGCCGAGGCCGACTTGCGCAAGCAACTGCCCAATTTCCGGGCGGATGCCATTCTCGGCTCCAATTTCGACATCTATCACCGCAATCCGGCGCATCAGCGCAACGTGCTGGGCTCGCTCAAAGCGGTGCATCGTACGGAAATCAACGTTGGCGGCCGCTATTTTTCACTGGTTGCCTGTCCGATCGTCAACGATGCCGGCGAGCGCCTGGGGACGGCGGTCGAATGGCGTGACCGGACGGCCGAGGTCAATATCGAGAAGGCGGTGGCGAGCATCATCAGTGCAGCCGCCGCGGGCGATTTCAGCCGTCGCCTCGACACCGCCCAAATGAGCGGATTCTTCCGGCAGATTTCCGATGGCATCAACGGTCTGCTGGAGGCCAACAGCAAGGCGCTCGACGATGTGGGTGCCATGTTCACCCGTCTGGCGCAAGGCGACCTGACGCAGAAAATCGACGCGGATTATCAGGGCATGCTCGGCGTCCTCAAGGACGATGCCAATTCGACGGTCGATAACCTGAAGGAAATCGTCGGGCAGATCAAGGATGCGACGGACGCGATCAATACGGCGGCCAAGGAAATTGCCTCGGGCAACCAGGACCTGTCGAGCCGTACGGAAGAGCAGGCCTCGAGCCTGGAAGAAACGGCATCGAGCATGGAGCAGTTGACCAGCACGGTGAAGCAGAATGCCGACAACGCCCGGCAGGCCAACGAACTGGCC
>JAEUOE010000150.1 GCA_016790885.1 Dechloromonas sp.
GGCCAGTTCGTTGGCCTGCCGGGCGTTGTCGGCATTCTGCTTCACCGTGCTGGTCAACTGCTCCATGCTCGATGCCGTTTCTTCCAGGCTCGAGGCCTGCTCTTCCGTACGGCTCGACAGGTCCTGGTTGCCCGAGGCAATCTCCTTCGCCGCCGTATTGATCGCGTCCGTCGCATCCTTGATTTGCCCGACAATTTCCTTGAGGCGGAGAACAGTTGCGTTGGTGTCATCCTTCAATTGGCCGAAGGTGCCCACGTAGCTGGCACTGATGGTTTGCGACAAATCGCCGCCGGCCATCGCCGAAAGCACCCTGGCAACGTCCTCCAGGCCCTGCTGGCTGGTGTTCAGCAAGCGGTTGAGATCCTCGGCCAAACTGCGGAAGAAGCCCTCCTTGCCTTCTTCGGCAACACGGCGGGAGAAATTGCCGTTGGCCGCCTCGCCCACGATGGCCGCCACCTCTTGTTCGACAGCCACCTCGCTGGTGCGGTCACGCCATTCGCCCACGGTTCCCAGACGCTGGCCACGCTCATTGATGATCGGATTGGTGGTCACCACGTACACGCGATTACCGATACCCATCTCGGCACGCCGCATTTCGGTCAAATTCTTCAGCTTGGCGATGGCCTCCTCACGACCTTCCCGGTAGAACACACCGACATCGCTACCGACCAACTGGTCGGCACGGAAACCCGGGATATAGGCCCGCAGGGAATCCTCCATTTCACCGACCGCGGCCAGCAGGGCCTTGTTCGCGTAAATGATGCGCCCGTCGAGATCGGCAATGCGCACCGGACTGCTGACGCAATCCAGGCCGATCTTGATACGCAGGTTTTCTTCACCGATGCGCGCCGCTTCGGCCACATTGAAACCTTGCTGAATCTGCATCGACTGCAAGCCCTGCAATACCTTGCCCATTTCGTCGTTGCGGGCGATATCCACGTTGCGGGTGTAGTCGCCATTGGCCAGGGAGCGGAAGGTTTCGATCACCGAGGTGATCGGGCGCGTCACGCTCAGGACCAAGGCGCGGGCAATGAGGATGCCGGCGACCAGAGCCAGCACACCGGCCAGGATCATCCACAAGCGGGCATCGGCGAATGATGCATCGGCCTCGGCAACCTGCTGCTCTCCGGACTCGGTGAGATACTTGAGCAGACTTTCAATGCTCTGCGACGCATCCGCATAGGCCGGGTCGACCTTCTGACGGCGAATGTCGTTGGCGTCAGCATAACGTCCCTCGGCCAGTGCCGCCCGAATCGGCAGCAAGCCCTCCTTGACGTAACGCGCCCGAGCCTGTTCCAGCACCTCGACCTGCTTGAGGTGTTCGCTGGCATGAACATGCTTGCGGTAGCTTTCCCAGTGCTCGGAAATCGCTGCAATGTTCTTGTCGATAGCTGCCAGATGTTGCTCGATCCCGTGATCATGCAACTTGACGTACGGGCTGGCCGGATCATGCTGCATGGCGGCCAGCACCTGGGTGCGGTTATCCGCCATCAACTTGCCGACGATGGCAATTTCCTGCAACGGCAGAACGCGACGTTCGTAGAGCTTGGCCACCTCGCCATTCGTATGCGACATGCCCCACGCACCAAGCAGGGCAACGATGGCCAGGGCCGCCAGCATGACGCCAAACCCCGCCATCATCTTGGCCTTCAGGGAGAGATTGGCGAGCAGCTTGCCACCGCCCTTGACGACTGCGCCGTGGGAAATACGCAGGCCACCCGCCCGCTTTTCGCGGAACAAGCGATAGGCCTCGTCCGCCGTGCGAATCTGCTCGGCGGTTGCCTTGCGACGTACCGACATGTAGCCATCGACATTGCCACTGGCGTCACGGGTTGGCGTGGCAGTTGCCAATACCCAGTAGTAATCACCATTCTTGCAGCGATTCTTGACCAGGCCGGTCCATGGACGCCCCGCCTTGAGATCGCGCCACAAGTCCTCGAAAGCCTCGACCGGCATGTCCGGATGACGCACGATGTTGTGGGGCTCGCCGATCAGTTCGGCCTCCGTAAAACCGCTGATCTCGAGGAAATCGCGGTTGATGTAGGTCAGACGCCCCTTCAGATCGGTCTTCGAGACGATCAGCGTGTCTTGCGCAAGGACAATTTCCTTGTCGGTGACGGGTAAGTTGGTTCTCATTCTTGGTCCTCGATCGTTTCTCTGTCGGTGTCGATGTTGTGCTTAGAATTCCGCCCACTCATCTTCGTCATCAGCTGGCGAAGAGGGGACTCGGGATCGGGCGGGCTGCGCCTTCAGGCGGACCGGCTCCATGTGCGACAAGGCCGGCCGGGACACGCTCTGCACCGCCGGCCGACGAATCGGCTGCATCGCACCAGCTTCGCCCTGCCCGAGAACGAAAACGGATACGGCACGCGCCAGATGCCCGGCCTGTTCTTCGAGGCTTTCGGCTGCCGCTGCAGCCTCCTCGACCAGCGCCGCATTCTGCTGCGTCACCTCGTCCATCTGGCTGATCGCCAGGCTGACCTGCTCGATACCCGAACTTTGCTCGTGGCTGGCATCGGATATGTCACCCATGATCTTGGCCACCCGCTTGATGCTGGTCACCACGTCTTCCATGGTCCGTCCGGCCTGATCGACCAGGCGATTGCCGGCTTCGACCTTTTCGACCGAATCCGAGATCAAGCCCTTGATTTCCTTGGCCGCCGCCGCGCTGCGCTGCGCCAGGTTGCGCACTTCGGTGGCC
>JAEUOE010000166.1 GCA_016790885.1 Dechloromonas sp.
GTGGGTGCGGGTCAGGCGGGTTTCGACGTAGCGCACGGTGTCGTAGCCGAAACAGCCGACCAGGCCGCCGCAAAAACGTGGCAGGCCGCTGGCCGGCGGGGCGCGGAAGCGCTGCATGTACTTGCCGATGAAGTCGAGCGGGTTGGTGTCGTCCTCGCGCTCGGCAATGCGGTTGCCGGTGAGCACCAGCACCTGGTGGCCATTGACCACGATGCGGGTCTGGGCGGCCAGGCCGATGATCGAGTAACGGCCGAAGCGCTCGCCGCCCTGCACCGATTCGAGCAGGTAGGTGTAGGGGCCGTTGGCCAGCTTCATGTAGATCGACAGCGGGGTGTCGAGGTCGGCAAACGTCTCCAGCGAAACGGGGATACGGTTGTAACCTTGCGCGGCCAGCGCGTTGAATTCGGTTTCAGTCATGGGAAGCCTCGAAAATGACGGTTGATGTTGCACACTGCATGCGCCCTGTCTCAACGTGGGCGCCGAACGGACGAGCGATTACGGACGCCAGCGGCGCCAACGAAGCTCGATGTTCCAGTGATGCAAGGTGGTCATTTCGTCAGGAGGTCTTGAAGGTGAGGGCTTGCTGGTAAGCGGCAAGCAGGTCGGATACTAGCGCATCGCAATCGGCACTGTCCACCGGCTTGCCTTCGTTGTAGCCGTAGGGCACACAGAAGGCCGGGCAACCGGCCGCATGGGCGGCGTGGATGTCGTTTTCCGAATCGCCGATGTGCAGATTGCGATCCGGACGTACGCCGAACAGGCGGCAGGCGTGCAGGATGGGCTCGGGATGCGGTTTCTTGTGGGCGGTGGTGTCGCCGGAGACGATCACGTCGAAGAAGTCGCTCATGCCCATGCGGTCGAGCAGCGCTTCGGTGAACATGCCGGGCTTGTTGGTCACCACGCCCATTTTCAGACCGCTGGCTTGCCACGCCTGCAGGCCGTCGAGCACACCCGGGTAAATCTGCGTGAAACGGCCGTTAACCTCGGTGTAGTGGCGCTTGAAGGATTCGATGGCGGCATGCAGCGCGTCGGCCGTCGGCGGCTTGTCGTGGATCAGACAACGCTCGACCAGTACCGCCATGCCCTTGCCGACGAAGCTGTGCACCTCGGCCGGGGTGCGCTGCGGGGCGCCGATGTCGTCGAGCATCAACCGACAGGCTTCGGCCAGGTCGGCGATGGTGTCGAGCAGGGTGCCGTCGAGATCGAAGGTGACCGATTGGAAATGCATATCAGATCTTGGCCAGTTCGCTGCGCAGCGCACCGATGATCGAGTCGTAGCGATGCGGGTCGCTGTCCTTGCCGGCGCCATAGACGGCCGATCCGGCGACGAAGGCGTCGACGCCGGCGCGGGCGATTTCGGCGATGTTGGCAGTATTCACGCCACCATCGATTTCGAGGCGGATGCGGCGACCCGTTTCGCGCTCATAGGCGTCGAGCTTGGCGCGGGCCTGCCTGGCCTTGGCCAACGTGCCCGGGATGAACTTCTGGCCACCGAAGCCGGGGTTGACGCTCATCAGCAGGATGACGTCGAGCTTGTCCATGACGTAATCCATGTAGTCGAGCGGCGTCGCCGGGTTGAAGACCAGGCCGGCCTGGCAGCCGCCGTCGCGAATCAGGGACAGGCTGCGGTCGATATGCTCCGACGCTTCGGGGTGGAAGGTGATGATGTTGGCGCCGGCCTTCACGAAATCGGGGATGATGCGATCGACCGGCTTGACCATCAGGTGTACGTCGATCGGTGCCGTGGTGCACGGGCGGATGGCCTCGCACACGAGCGGTCCGATGGTCAGGTTGGGAACATAATGGTTGTCCATCACGTCAAAGTGAATCCAGTCGGCCCCCGAGGCGACGACGTTGGCCACTTCCTCGCCCAACCTGGCGAAATTGGCGGACAGGATGCTCGGTGCAATGACGTAATCTTTGGCTGACATAATGGATCCCTCAACAAGAACAGGCGAAATTATCCCATGCCCGACAACAAGTACCGAATCGAAGTCAGCCCCATGCCGCAGTTCATTCCGGAGCAATCCGACCCGGAGAATGATCGCTATATTTTTGCCTATACCATCACCATCAGGAACATCGGTGAAGTCCCGGCACAACTGGTATCGCGGCACTGGATCATCACCGACGGCAACAATGAAATTCAGGAAGTACGCGGCCTGGGCGTCGTCGGCAAGCAGCCGCTGCTGCAACCCGGCGAGAGCTTCCAGTACACCAGCGGTTCATCGCTGACGACGCCGATCGGCACCATGAAGGGCACCTACCAGATGGTGGCCGAGGACGGCACGCATTTCGAGGCGGAGATTCCCGAGTTCGTGCTGGCCACGCCGCGCGCCCTGCATTGAGCCTCAGACATACCTACACGCTGATCGCGCCGTTCTACGATGCGATGCTGGCCCGGGCCACGCGGGCGGCCCGGCAACACAGCCTGGCTGCCCTGCCCGCCGAAGCAGGACGCGTCCTGCTGGCCGGTGTGGGCACCGGCCTGGACCTGCCGCATCTGCCACCGCGTCATCACTATGTCGGGCTCGACCTGACCCACGCCATGTTGCGCCGGGCCTTGCCGCGTGTCGGTGCGGTCGATTTCGTTCCGGTGCAGGGCGACGCGCAATGCCTGCCTTTTGCTTCTGGCAGCTTCGACAGCGCCGTGCTGCACCTGATTCTCGCCGTCGTCCCGCAACCGGCGCACTGTTTCGCCGAAATCGCCCGCGTCGTCAAACCGGGCGGCAGCGTGCTGGTATTCGACAAATTCCTGCGCCGCGGTCAGCCTGCGCTGCTGCGCCGACTGGCCAACCCGCTGGTGCGCCGCGTCGCCACGCGGCTTGATGTCGTGTTCGAGGATTTGTTGCGCGAGGCGCCGGAATTGGCGCTCGAGCATGACCAGCCGGCCCTAGCCGGCGGTTGGTTCCGGATGATCCGCCTGCGCCGGATCTGAAGGCTCGACCGGGAGCGGCTCCGGCTCGTCCTTGCCGAGCGCATCTTCGATCCAGGCCAGCATCAGGGTATAGGTCACGGCCAGCACGACCGGCCCGACAAAAATGCCGATCAGCCCGAAGCCAAGCATGCCGCCGATCACCCCGGCGAAAATCAGCAGCAGCGGCAGGTCGGCGCCACGCTTGATGAGCATCGGACGCAGGAAGTTGTCCAGGCTGCCGACAACCAGGCTCCACACCAGCAGGAAGGTCGCCCAGCCGGTATCGCCGGTCCAGTACATCCAGCCAACCGCCGGCAACAGGACCAGCATCGGCCCGACCTGGGCGATGCACAGCATGAGCATCACCGCCGACAACAGGGAGGCGAAAGGCACCCCGGCCACGGCCAGTCCGATGCCGCCCAATACCGTTTGCACGATGGCGGTCACGCCCACCCCCAGTGCCACGCCACGTATGGCCTGGCCAGCCAGGATGATGGCGTTCTCGCCCCGCTCACCGGCCAAGCGCCGACCAAAACGCCGCGCCATGCGTGCGCCGTCCTCGCCACTGGCGAAGAGGATGGCCGAGATAGTCACCACCAGCAGAAACTGGATCAACATGCCGCCCAATCCACCCACCTGGGCAAGTACCCACTTGCCGGCATCGGCAGCATAAGGCGTCACCTTGCCAATCACGCCAGCCGCTCCTCCTGCGGCCAATTGCCCCCAGGCCCCTGCCACGCGTTCACCAATCAGCGGCAGCCCGCCCACCCAAGCCGGCGGCTGCGGCAATCCATCCTCTGCCAACGACTTGCCGGCTGCCGCCAATTGTCCGGAATGCTCGAGAATGGTGTCGATGGCCAGCCACAGGGGGAGTACCAGCAGAAGCAGCATGGCCACGGACATGATTGCCACGGCCGGACCGCGCCGCCCGCCGAGCCGCAGCTCCAGCGAACGAAACAAGGGCCAGGTGGCGACCACCAGCATGGCGGCCCATACGGTAGCAGCCAGAAACGGGCGCAAGACCCACAGGCTGAGACCGATCAATCCGATGATGCACAGGATGGCCAGGGTATTGCGCGCCAGGTCGCGGCGGATATCGATCATGACAAGAGAGAACCCGAACAGGAATCAGCCGAATATAGCGCGGATTCGCGGATCCTTCGCTTTCGCGACAATGTCGTCGAGTGTGGTGCCATCCCGCAAGGTCACGCGCCGATGGGCACCGCTGTTGAGCAGCAGCTGGATAACCGCCAGATGGCCGTTGGCAACCGCCTTGAGCAAGGGGCTGGAACCATCGCTGGCATTGAGATTGGGATTGGCCTGCTTGTCGAGCAACAGGCTGACCACCGCAAGGTGCCCCCGCGCCGCTGCCTGCAACAAGGGGCTGATACCGGCATTGCTCAACACATTGGCCGGAACACCCCTGTCCAGCAGCAGTTTGACGACTAGCGGATAACCGCTGAAGGCAGCCCAATGCAGCGGTGTGTAAGCGCCGCGATCCTTGGCGAAGATATCGGCACCGTATTCGAGCAACATCAACGCCAACTGCTCGCGACCGTGAAAGGCGGCGATCATCAGCGGTGTCCACTCCCGGGCGTCGCGCGTATCGACATCAAAGCCGGCCTGCACGAACATGGCGCAGACTTGGTGGTTGCCGGCTTCGGCCGCCTTGGCAAAACCCTCGCGCGTCAGTGCGAAGCCCAGGCTCTCGATTTCCCTGACCAGGCGCTCCTGGTCCCACCGGTACGCAGCCACCGGGCTTTGAGCAGGCGCCTCCTCGGCAGCGAGCAGATGGCCGATACGGTCGTAGGCCATACTCAGCGACATGAGTTCGGCCGCCACTGCGGGCGGAAAACCCTGGCGATTCGGCCGACTGGGGATCATCAATTCGGTGAAATAGTTGGCCGTGGCATCGGCGTCATTCCACATCGCCTCGATTTTCCGGGCGACATGAGGAAAGCGCGCTACCAGCTGATGCGGGTACTTGCCGTGGAATTCGCTATCCAGAAGAAAAGCGAGGGGAGGCTGGTCATCGCTCATGGCACATCGACGCTCCTGAAATCCGATACCAGTGAGAGCAATATAGGCTTGCGGTAAAAACCTGCAAGCTTTCGCCCCCCCCCCGCTGCCGACATGAGAAAAATGCAAAAGGCCCGCAACGATGGCGGGCCTTGTCGATCGTGCCGGCAACACGGCCGGGCAGCGATATCAAGAGCGGTAGTCTGCATTTATCTTGACGTAGTCGTAGGAAAAGTCGCAGGTATAGACCTTGGCCAGGGCATTGCCGCGACCGAGGTCGACACGCGCCGTGATCTCGGCCTGCGCCATCACGCGGGCACCATCCTCTTCCCGGTAGGCCGCAGCACGACCACCATTTTCGGCCACCAGCACGTCGTCGAGCCAGACCTTGACGCCATCGACATCCAGATCGGCGATGCCGGCGTAGCCCACGGCAGCCAGGATGCGGCCGAGGTTGGGGTCGGAGGCGAAGAAGGCTGTCTTGACCAGCGGCGAGTGGCCGATGGCATAGCCGACCTGGCGGCATTCCTCGACCGTCTTGCCGCCCTGCACAGCCACGGTGATGAACTTGGTGGCGCCTTCGCCGTCGCGGACGATGGCCTGTGCCAGTTCAACTGCAACGGCAACGATGGCGGCCTTGACCTCGGGCCAGCCGGCATCGGAGTCGGATGCGAAGGCGGCACCGGACTGGCCGGTGGCGATCATTACGAAAGAGTCGTTGGTTGAGGTATCGCCATCGACGGTAATGCAGTTGAAGGACGCATCGGCCGCTTCCTTGACCAGTTTGTCGAGCATGGCTTGGGTAATGCCGGCATCGGTGGCGACGAAGCCGAGCATGGTCGCCATGTTCGGCTTGATCATGCCGGCGCCCTTGGAAATACCCGAGATCGAGATCGTTTTGCCACCTACCGTGACGCGACGCGACGCAGCCTTGGCAAGGGTATCGGTGGTCATGATGGCGTGCGCTGCAGCGTGCCAGTTGTCGGCCCTCAGATCGGCCCTGGCGGCGGGCAGGCCGGCCTTCAGGCGGTCCACCGGCAGCGGCTCGAGGATGACGCCGGTCGAGAAGGGAAGCACCTGGTCGGCAGCAATGCCGAGCAACTCGGCCACCGCAGCGCAGGAGGCCTGCGCCGTCTGACGTCCCGGCTCGCCGGTACCCGCGTTGGCGATGCCGGTGTTGATAACCAGGGCGCGGATTTCCTTGCCCGCTGCCAGATGGTTACGGCAGAGCTGCACCGGCGCCGCGCAGAAACGATTCTGCGTAAACACGCCAGCCACCGTGCAGCCAGCATCGAGCGCAACCAGGGTCAGGTCGCGACGGTTCTTCTTGCGGATTTCCGCTTCGGCAACGCCGAGGCGAACACCAGCGACCGGAAAGAGCTGATCGGCGGCGGGGGTAGCGTAATTGACAGGCATTCTCGTGGCTCCAAAAGCATCAAGGCACCGTCGGGTGCCTTGGGATCAGATCAGGACAGTTTTCCGTGGCAGTGCTTGTATTTCTTGCCTGAACCGCAGGGGCAGGGATCGTTGCGGCCGATCTTCGGCCCAGCCTCGGCCGGAGAAACGTCCTGCAACCGGGCTTCGCCCTCACCCAGCGTCTCGTCATAACCGGCGTGCTGGTATTGGACGTTCTGCACATCGGCATGCGGAGCGGCTTCCTCGACGTCTTCCGGCGAACGGATCTGCACGGTGAAGACGATGCGGGTCACTTCGCGACGCACCATATCGAGCAGGCCTTCGAACAGCTCGAAAGCTTCACGCTTGTATTCCTGCTTCGGGTTCTTCTGGGCATAGCCGCGCAGGTGGATGCCTTGGCGCAGGTGATCCAGTGCCGCCAGATGCTCGCGCCAGTGGCTGTCCAGGCTCTGCAGCATGACGTTGCGCTCGAACTGATGGAAGGTTTCAGCGCCGACCAGTTCGACCTTGGCCAGGTAGGCCTCGTCGGCCTCCTTGACGATGCGCCCGAGGATTTCCTCGTCGGACAAGGTCGGCTCGTCCTTGAACCACTGGCCAACCGGGGCGGCAATCTGCAGCTCGGTGGCCAGCGTCCGCTCCAGGCCTTCCATGTCCCACTGCTCCTCGACGGAGTCTTCCGGCACGTGGGCGCGGACGATCTCGGTGATGACGCTCTGGCGCATGGCGGAAATGGTTTCCGAGATGTCGTCGGTTTCCAGCAATTCGTTGCGCTGGTGGTAAATCACCTTGCGCTGGTCGTTGGCAACGTCGTCATATTCGAGCAACTGCTTGCGGATGTCGAAGTTGCGGGCCTCGACCTTGCGCTGCGCCGACTCCAGCGAACGGGTGACGAGCGGATGCTCGATGGCCTCGCCCTCCGGCATCTTCAGCTTGTCCATGATGGCGCGCAGGCGCTCGCCAGCGAAGATGCGCAGCAACTGGTCGTCGAGCGACAGGTAGAAACGCGACGAGCCGGCATCGCCCTGGCGACCGGCGCGGCCGCGCAACTGGTTGTCGATGCGACGCGACTCGTGGCGTTCGGAACCGATAATGTGCAGGCCACCGGCCTCCAGCACGGTGTTGTGCACCTGCTGCCACTCTTCCCTCAAGGCAGCGACCTTCTGTTCCTTGTCGGCCGCCGACAAGGCTTCGTCGGCCTGAATGGCGTCGACCTGCTTCTGGATGTTGCCACCCAGCACGATGTCGGTACCGCGACCGGCCATGTTGGTGGCAATGGTGATCATGCCCGGACGACCGGCCTGGGCGACGATCTCGGCTTCGCGGGCGTGCTGCTTGGCGTTGAGCACCTGGTGGGCCAGTTTCTCCTTGTCGAGCAGAGAAGACAGCAGCTCGGAATTCTCGATCGAGGTTGTGCCGACCAGCACCGGCTGGCCACGCTTGGCGCAGTCCTTGATGTCGGCAACGATGGCCGCGTGCTTTTCGTCGGCCGTCTTGTACACCAGGTCGTTCATGTCCTTGCGGACCATCGGCCGGTGGGTCGGGATGACGACGGTTTCCAGGCCGTAGATCTGCTGGAATTCGTAGGCTTCGGTGTCGGCCGTGCCGGTCATGCCGGACAGGCGGTTGTACATCCGGAAATAATTCTGGAAGGTGATCGAGGCCAGGGTCTGGTTTTCAGCCTGGATATCGACGCCCTCCTTGGCTTCGACGGCCTGGTGCAGGCCGTCCGACCAGCGGCGACCGGCCATCAGGCGACCGGTGAATTCGTCGACGATGACTACTTCACCGTTCTGCACGACGTAGTGCTGGTCCTTGTGGAACAGCGTCAGGGCGCGCAGGGCAGCATTCAGGTGGTGCATCAGCAGGATGTTGGCGGCATCGTAGAGGCTGCTGCCTTCCTTGAGCAGGCCATGCTCGGCCAGCAAGCGCTCGGCGTTTTCGTAGCCGGTTTCGGAGAGGTGAACCTGGTGCCCCTTCTCGTCGACCCAGTAATCGCCTTCGCCCTTCTCTTCCATGGCACGGGTCAGCGTCGGAACGACGTCCTTCATGCGCAGGTAAAGATCGGTGTGATCATCGGCCTGGCCGGAGATGATCAGCGGCGTGCGCGCTTCGTCGATCAGGATGGAGTCCACTTCGTCGACAATGGCGAAATTCAGGCTGCGCTGCACGCGCTGGTCGGCCGTATAGACCATGTTGTCGCGCAGGTAATCGAAGCCGAATTCGTTGTTGGTGCCGTAGGTGATGTCGGCCGCGTAGGCAGCCTGCTTGGCCTCGTGGTCCATCTGCGACAGATTGACGCCGACCGACAGGCCGAGGAAGCGGTGCAGGCGCCCCATCCATTCGGAGTCGCGGGTC
>JAEUOE010000213.1 GCA_016790885.1 Dechloromonas sp.
ATGGAAATCGAGCAGGCGGCACTCGTCGTTGAGCATGTGGATTGGGCAGCCTGTCGGCGTCTGTATGGCGCCTTGGTCGATGAGATGGAGTCGATCAAGCCGGCCTTCCTGCATTACCTGGAGACGCGTGTAATCCCTTGAATTTGCCTGAAAAGGCAGTTTTCGGCTAGAATAGGAAGGTTAAAAAAGCACAAGCGGGGAGGCGCAAGCCTTCCCGCTTGGCACATGAATAAGCAGAAAATATTTGGAGAGCCGACGTGTCGCTGCTGCCCTCATTTACCCCCGCCATTCTCGCCCTCGCCGACGGAACGGTTTTCAAGGGCCAATCCATCGGCGCAGATGGCGTTACCAGTGGCGAGGTGGTGTTCAATACCGCCATGTCCGGTTACCAGGAAATCCTCACCGATCCTTCCTATTGTCGCCAGATCGTTACCCTGACCTATCCGCATATCGGCAATACCGGTTGTAATGCGGAGGATTTTGAATCGAATGCCAATTACGCTGCCGGTCTGATCATTCGCGATCTGCCGCGCCGCGCCTCCAGTTGGCGTTGCGAGGATGATCTCGGTTCTTACCTGAAGAAGCACGGAATCGTCGCCATCGCCGGCATCGATACCCGCAAGCTGACCCGTATCCTCCGCGAGAAGGGTGCCCAAGCCGGTTGTGTCCTGGCGGGTGAGCTCGATGAGTCCAAGGCCCTGGCCATGGCGCGCGCTTTCCCCGGCCTTAATGGCATGGACCTGGCCAAGGTGGTTTCGGCCAAGGAAGGCTACGCCTGGAGCGAGGCTGAATGGACGTTGACCGGCTACGCGCAACGTGCCGAAGAGCGTTTCCACGTGGTTGCTTACGATTTTGGCGTCAAGCGCAACATCCTGCGCATGCTGGCCGAGCGCGGCGTCAAGCTGACCGTTGTGCCGGCGCAAACACCGGCTGCCGACGTGCTGGCCATGAAGCCGGACGGCGTCTTCCTGTCCAATGGGCCGGGCGATCCGGAGCCTTGCGACTACGCCGTCGCTGCCATTCGTGAGTTCCTCGACCGTGGCGTGCCGACCTTCGGCATCTGCCTTGGTCACCAGTTGCTGGCCCTGGCCTCTGGCGCCAGGACGCTGAAGATGAAGTTCGGCCACCACGGCGCCAACCACCCGGTCAAGGATCTCGATTCCGGCCAGGTGCTCATCACCAGCCAGAACCACGGTTTTGCCGTCGATGGCGACACCCTGCCGGCCAACCTGCGTGCCACCCATGTGTCGCTGTTCGATGGCTCCCTGCAGGGTATCGCCCGTACCGACGTGCCGGCTTTCTCCTTCCAGGGGCATCCCGAAGCCAGCCCGGGGCCGCACGACGTGGCCTACCTGTTCGACCGCTTCCTCGACTGCATGACGCGTGGCGTCGCAGCGCTCAACAAGGCCAACTGAGCCGCGCAATAAGGCGAGAGATTAAGAAATGCCGAAACGTACAGACATAAAAAGTGTTTTGATTATTGGCGCCGGCCCGATCATCATCGGTCAGGCCTGCGAATTCGACTACTCCGGCGCCCAGGCCTGCAAGGCCCTGCGCGAGGAGGGTTACAAGGTCATCCTGGTGAACTCCAACCCAGCGACGATCATGACCGACCCGGAAATGGCCGACGTCACCTACATCGAGCCGATTACCTGGCAGGTCGTTGCCAAGATCATCGAAAAGGAGCGCCCGGATGCGCTGCTGCCGACCATGGGCGGTCAGACCGCGCTCAACTGCGCGCTCGACCTCGACCGCGAGGGCGTGCTGGCCAAGTTCAACGTCGAACTGATCGGCGCTTCCAAGGAAGCCATCGACAAGGCCGAGGACCGCCAGAAGTTCAAGGACGCGATGACCAAGATCGGTCTCGGTTCCGCCAGGTCGGCCACCGCCCACAGCATGGAAGAGGC
>JAEUOE010000085.1 GCA_016790885.1 Dechloromonas sp.
GGCAACTGAATGGGAACATCCTTCAGGGCGCGAGTCATGTAGCCAATCCAGACCGGCAGCGCGGCGGCGCCACCGGTTTCCCGGTCGCCCAGTTTCTTGGGCTGGTCGAAGCCGATCCAGGCACAGCCGGCAACGGTCATCTGGTAGCCGCAGAACCAGGCATCGACATATTCGTTGGTGGTGCCCGTCTTGCCAGCAAGGTCCTGGCGCTTGAGGGCGACGGAGGCTTTGGCGGCGGTGCCGTAGATGGTCACGTCACGCAGCATGGAGTCCATCATGAAGGCATTGCGTGGATCGATGGCACGAATCGACTCTTCGCCTGCCTCAATTTCCGTCGAGCGGGCGACAACCTGTTCCCGCTCGTCGCGAATCTCGCGCACCACAAAGGGATTGATCTTGTAACCCCCATTGGCGAAAACCGCGTAGCCCGTCACCATCTGCCATGGGGTAACCGATCCGGCGCCCAGGGCCATGGTCAGGTAAGGCGGATGCTTGGCCGGATCGAAGCCGAAGCGGCCGGCATAGTCCTGGGCATAGTGGGTGCCGATCGATTGCAGGAGGCGGATCGACACCATGTTCTTGGACTTGGCCAGTGCGGTGCGCATCCTGATCGGGCCTTCGTACTTGCCGTCGTAGTTATGCGGCTCCCAGGCCTGCGCACCCGTCTGGCTGGCCGGAATGACGATCGGTTCGTCGGCGATCACGCTGCCGGGGCCGTAACCCTTTTCCAGCGAAGCGGAATAGATGAAGGGCTTGAAGCTCGAACCCGGCTGACGCCAGGCCTGCGTCACGTGGTTGAACTTGTTGCGGTTGAAATCGAAGCCGCCGACCAGGGCCCGTATGGCGCCGTCCTTGGGGTCAACAGCAACAAACGCCGATTCGACTTCCGGCAGCTGGCTGATCTGCCAAATTCCCTTGTCGTCCTTGTACAGGCGGATGATGGCACCACGCTTCAGGCGTTTGTTGGGCGGGGCCTTGTCGTCAAGCATCTTGGCAGCGAATTTCATCGCATCGCCGGTGAGCGTCACTACTTCGCCACCCTTACGGTAAGCCTTGATCTGCTTGCCATCGGCCGCCAGGATCAGGGCCGGCATCAGATCGCCGGCATCGGGAATCTCCTGCAAGGCCTCGTCGATGGACTCGTCCTGATCGGATTTGATTTCCTTCATGTCCAGGTAGGACTCGGCACCGCGATAGCCGTGGCGCCGGTCGTAATCCATGACGCCTTTACGCAGGCTGTTGTACGCCGCTTCCTGCTCGGCCTTGATGATCGTGGTGTAAACCTTCATGCCGCGCGAATAAACTTCCTCCGGGAATCGTTCGGCAGTTATCTGGCGCGCCATTTCGGCGACATACTCGGCGTGGACAGCGTAGCCTGCCAGTTCGCGCTTGACGACCAGTGGCTCCTTCAAGGCGGCGGCGTGCTGGGTTTCGGTAATGAAACCGAGTTCGTGCATGCGGCGCAGAACATATTTTTGGCGGAGCTTGGCGCGGTTTGGATTGACGATCGGGTTGTAGGCCGATGGCGCCTTGGGCAGACCGGCCAGCATGGCGGCCTCGGCGATCGAGATGTCCTTGAGTGGCTTGCCGAAATAGATCTGGGCGGCTGCAGCAAAACCATAGGCGCGTTGCCCAAGGAAGATTTGATTGATGTAAAGCTCGAAAATCTGGTCCTTGCTCAGGCTGCTCTCGATCTTGAAGGAGAGCAGGGCCTCATACAGTTTTCGGGTGTAGGTCTTTTCGCCGGTCAGAAAGAAATTGCGCGCCACCTGCTGGGTGATGGTGGATGCTCCCTGGCGCTTGCCGCCCCCAATCAGGTTGGCGCCGGCTGCGCGCAGAATCCCGGTGTAATCGATGCCGCCGTGTTGGTAGAAACGATCATCCTCGGCTGCCAGAATGGCGTTTTTCATGATCGGTGGCACATCCTGAATGCCGACCACTGCCCGACGTTCCTCGCCATATTCTCCGATCAGGAAACCGTCGGCGGTGTAAACACGCAGCGGAATCTTCGGCCGATAATCGGTCAGCACCTCCAGCGAGGGCAGATTGGGGTAGGTCAGGATCAGGACGATCAGAACCATCGCGATGCCCATGGCCGCCAAGCCAAGCAGGAATATGACAGGATAAAGAATGAAGCGTAGCGTTGGCGGTAACGAAGGCACGGTAATAACGGGGTAAAAATTGAGTTGCGCCGATTATACGCCGGGCCATTTTCCGGCCGTGAAAATGCTTTACATGCCTATAGGTTGTTGCTAGCATCTGAAGTGAATTATTGGTTGTTTTTGTAACTTCGTAATCCGTAAGGACTTTTTGGGGGTCTGGTGGGCTTCGATATCTCGGCGTTGTTAAATCCTAAGGCACGCTCCTTGTTCGGTCTGGACATCAGTTCATCGGCCGTCAAGATGGTGGAGTTGACTGCCAATGGGAAAGACGGCTATCGCGTTGAGCGCTACACCATCGAGGTGTTGCCCA
>JAEUOE010000275.1 GCA_016790885.1 Dechloromonas sp.
ACGCACGTATGCGAGCCGATGTAGCCGGCCCCGCCTGTCACCAGAATCATGTGTTCTCCTTAATCTTCCCTGACGCGTAAAAAGCTGGCGAATCTCGGCAGCCCTGTGCGTGTAAGTTCACGATAGCGATAAGTTACTCTCGCCCCAATCGGTGGCGGGTTTTGCCGCTGGGCATCCGAAAAACCGGTGCCCAGCAGAAAGGTCTTTCCCTCTGGCATCCGTACCTGGAGCGCGCCCAACCGGCCAGTGTGACGCCCTTTGCCGGCGCGGTGGCCGATGACTTCGGCCTCGGCATCGAGCCAGGGCTTCAGTTTGAGCAGGGTATCGCTACGCCCGGTTTCATAGACGGCATCGGCACGGTGCAGCATCAGCCCCTCGCCACCGGCGGCGAGAACTGTAGCAAGCCATTGTTGCAACTCGTTGAGATCGCTTACCGTAGCCTGGTCGATTCGCTGAAGCCAGGGCACGTTGGCCTGATGAACCAGCTGGCTGATCTGATCGACACGCTGGCGAAACGATCCCGGCGCCCCAGGCAGTTCAAAAACCATGTACCGTACTTGGCGCCATTCGGCATCGACGGGAATTTCCTTGCGGGCGATGCCTGATACGCGCTCGAAGCTGCCACGGCCAATCCACAACTCGCCGTCCAGCGGCTGCGCTGGCAGCGCATCGACAAACCACGCAGGGGCATGAATGGGCTTGCCGCTGCGAAAGCGCAAACGCCGCCCATCCCAAACCGCCCGCACACCGTCCAGCTTCTCGCTGACCAGGTATTGGGTTACATCAACCTGATTGCGGTAAACGTTGGCCAGCAAAATGGCTGGCTCTTCGTCGGCATTGGCTGAGAAAGGAACATTCAGCGTCAAGCCGATCCACAGCGCCAGCAGCCAGCGTGACATCAGCCCTCGCCTGCCCAGCTGCGCCGCGCCTGACGGGCGATACCGAAGATTTCCTCAAGGCGCCCCCCATCGTTTTGCGACAGAGCGACATGCAATTCGTCGAGCTGCGCACGATAGCTCTCCAGCTCACCGAGCAGGGCCACGCGATTGGCTAGACAGATGTCACGCCACATTTCGGGATGGCTGGCGGCGATGCGCGTGAAATCGCGGAAACCGGAGGCGGCAAACGTGAAGAACAGGTCGGCGTCGTCACGCACAGCGAGGTCATGGACCAGCGCAAACGACAACAGGTGCGGCAAGTGACTGACCGCAGCGAAGACGCGGTCGTGCATTTCCGGCGTCAGTTCATAGATGTCGGCACCACACAGCGACCAGGCGCGCTTGATGCGATCGAGACGTTCGTCTTTGTTTTCCGGCAGCGGCGTAACGACGACCTTCTTGCCTTGATACAAATTCCAGCGCGCTGCTGCCGGGCCGCTATTCTCAGCACCGGCTATCGGGTGTGCCGGCACGAACTTGCCGATATGCCCCTTGAAGGCTGCCCGGGCGGCGGCAACGACATCGCCCTTGGTTGAACCGCCATCGGTGACGATGGTATTCGGGCCGAGATAGGGAGCGATACGTTCGAAAATTTCCGACATCTGCGCCACCGGGGTCGCCACCAGAACGATGTCGGCGTCGCCGATCTCATGCGCCGGGTTGATACCGGCCCGGTCTATCACACCGAGCTCCTGGGCCTTGCGCAGCGTTGCCGGCGTCCGGCCAAAGCCGACGACTTCCTCGACGGCTCCCGCTTCCTTGAGGCCGAGGGCAAACGAGCCGCCGATCAGGCCGGTGCCGAAGATGACGACTTTCTCGAATTCAGGCATGGCTTGGGTGCTTCATCTCTTTCGGCGAGCCTTCATGCAACCAGGCGACAGTGCGACCAGTCGCCCTCTCGTAAAGCATTTCGGGTGAGAGATCAAAACCGTTCGGCCATACCAGGGTTGGCCATTCATCCAGTATGAAGGCCTTGAAAATAGCCGTGTCGCGTAAGGCTGCGGCCGCTGGGAACTCGCGAATGACGTCGCTCAGGTCAACCGTACCTACTTCGCCATTGGCAAATACCAACGCTATGCGGTAACCATCAAGATACGTCGCTGTTTTTATGCTGACCATGGCGGATCCTCAAACCAGCGGCTCAATACTGTGAAAGTCCTTGGAATCCCACATTCCCAAAAGTTCAACCTGATGCAACTCGGCCCATTCCTCAACCAAACCACGCACACGTGCCGGCAGCATGCCGTCAAGGACATTCAATGTCCGAATATCCATGACGGCACGATGCTCGTTG
>JAEUOE010000007.1 GCA_016790885.1 Dechloromonas sp.
CAACATCATGCTCGCCGTCGGCCCGGCCGTCTTCCAGAACCAGACCTTCTACATCTCGGCCAACGCCGGCCCCTCGCAATACGCCGGCGAGCAGTGCAATCCCTTCTTCTTCAACGTCGCCTGGCAGAACGACAACCTGCATGAAGCCGTCGGCAAGGTGGTGGAGGACAAGGGCTACAAGAATGTCGTGATCGTCACCCCCAACTATCCGGGCGGCAAGGATGCGGTATCCGGCTTCAAGCGTTTTTACAAAGGCAAGGTGGCCGACGAGATTTATACCAAACTGGGCCAGCTCGACTACGCGGCCGAACTGGCGCAGATTCGCGCCACCAAGCCCGATGCGCTGTTCTTCTTCCTGCCCGGCGGCATGGGCATCAACTTCGTCAAGCAGTTCGTCGCCGCCGGTCTGTCGCGCGACACCCAGCTCTTCGCCCCCGGTTTCTCGGCCGACGAGGACGTGATCAAGGCGGTCGGCGGCTCGATGCTCGGCATGTTCAATTCGTCGCACTGGGCGCACGACATGGACAACCCGGAGAACAAGCGCTTCGTCGCCGACTTCCAGAAGGAATACGGCCGCTTGCCGTCGCTTTACGCCTCGCAGGGCTACGACGCCGCGCTGATGATGGATGGCGCCGTGCGTGACGTGAAGGGCAAGGTCGAGGACAAGGCTGCGCTGCAGAAGGCGCTGGAAGCCAAGCGCTTCAAGTCGGTACGCGGCGAGTTCAAGTTCAACACCAACCACTACCCGGTGCAGAACTACTATCTGCGCGCCATCGGCAAGGACGCCAGCGGCCGCATCACCAACAAGACCATGGGCACCATTTTCACCAATCACGCGGATGCCTATGTGGCGCAGTGCAAGATGAAATAAGGCTGGCCAACAGGTTGCGCCGGGCACCACCCGGGGCAACCTGTCAGTCGCTCTTGCGCACGCTCTTTGCCAGACGTAGCAGGTTCGATTGCGGCTTCAGGTTGGCTCGCTTGCAGTAGTCGAGATTGACCTCGAAGGCGAGACGTTGCCCGACCAGCGTAATGACTACGCCGACCTGAGACAGGATCGGGGCATCGGTTACCGTCAACACCGATTGCTGGCTCAGTTCATTGGCAATACGCCCGAGATTAGGCACTTCGTTTTCGCCGACAAACAGGATCTGGCAATCGGAAATGGCTGCCATTGAATTCAGACGGGCGACAACAACCCGGCGGTTACTGAGCAGCTTTCCCTCGTAGCGTTTGAGGGAGCGCCCGATCTTGTCATCGCCCAGCGTGCAAATGTTGAAGCTGATACGGTTCGACTCCGGCCATTCCATGAAAGCGCCGAAGTTATAGATGTAGGCTGCCTTCATGTCGGCCTCGGCAACCCGGTCTGGACGATCACCCCAGGAATCCGCCAGCACACCCCCGGCCAGCCAGATTGAGAAGAGGAGGAAGAATATCCGCATGTCCGTCCGCTCAGAAATCGTAGCGCAGCTGGAACCAGTAGGTCCGGCCGTCCATGCGCAAGGTGTCTTGCGGGATATCGCTGGCGGGCCGCCAGTCGAAGGGCGAAACCACCTCGTAACGACGGTCGAACAGGTTACGGATACTGAACGAGGCTGACAGACCGTACCATTTGCGCTCGCTGGACAGGGTCAGATTGGCCAAGGCCACCGCCCCCAGGCGCTTCTGGTCGGGAACCGTGCCGGCCATTTCCTCCTGAAGCAGCGCCAGACGCGACCCCAGATACTGCCCCTCCAGACCAACCCGCCACTGATCGACAATAATCGGAAAAGTCAGGTTCAATTTACCAAGCACATGCGGCGAGTTGGCAAGCTGGGCCCCACGTACGTCGCTCGCATGTTGCCAGGCCATGCTGCCACGCACCCGGATACCGCTCTCCCAAGAACGCTCGAGTTCGACCTCCAGACCGCGGCTGGTACTTGAACCTTCCGGCACGTAATCGTCGGCCACCGGGCTGTAAGCCAACTGCCGGCTGCGTTTGTAGCGATACAGCGAACCGGTGAAGCGCATGCGCGGCGAGAACTCGTGCTGGAGCACCAACTCGGTTGCCGCAACATATTCCGGCGCCGCCATGGCTCCGTAGGTGGAGCGATCATTGGCATTCGGCATGCGGAAGGCTTCGCTATACGAGACCTTCCACGTCGTCTCGACAGTCGGCCGGTAGATGGCGGCCAGACGCGGACTCCAGTTCGCGGCGAGGTCGCCGGCATCGTCATAGCGGACGCCGAGATTGAGCGACCAGCGATCGGAAAGGCGTATTTCGTCGGCCAGGTAGAGGCTGAAGGTGCGACGCGCATAGTCTTCCTGGACGGTGCGTACCGTCTCATGGGCCGCCGACAGATAGCGCCAGTTGAAACTTTGGCGATAATCGTTGCGATACTCGAAACCGAAGACCAGCGCATGGTCTTTGAACCAGTTGCCGACAAATTTCTGGTCCAGCCCCCACCACTTGCCATCGAAACGCCGCTGCCCGTATTTCTCGCCATCGCTGTCATCGGCAAACTCTCGGAATGCATCGTAGGTGTACTGGCCGTAGTAAAACCGCGTCGACGAATAGAGACTGAGTCCCAGGTCGGTTTCGTAGCGACCATTCAGGAAAGCGTTTTCGTCCCGTATCGCAAACAGGGAATTGAACGCGGCGTAGTAACTGGGATTGGTCGGCACCGCCTTGTTGCGGTCGACATAAGCCGCCTCGACTGTCAGCCCCTCGTACGAGAATTTGCCGAACAAGCGCTTGTTGCGCTCCCAGTCGCGCGCCTCGGCAATGCCATTGTTGGTTGCCGGGGTGTCGTAGGCCGGGAAATAGCGATTCCGGCCATTGGTGTCCAGCGCCGATACCGAAAACAGGACATCCGCACCGTTCTCAAAGCGTTTTCCGTAGGTCAGCCGCTCCTTCTTGCCGCCGTGGCTGAATACCTCGCCGGCCACCTGGGTGCCGTTGAAAGCTCGCCCCTGACGGGTCACGATATTGACGATGCCGAGCATGGCATTGCTGCCGTAGGTCACGGAGCCGGTACCGGGAACGTATTCGACCCGCTCGACCAGATCGAGGTCGATCAGTCCGGAATGGTCGACGTAGGCCTGGTTGAACAGGCTATCCTGCGTGGCGTAGCCATCGATCATCAGCATGATCCGGCCGGCATAGTCGCCCGGCTCGCCGAAACTGCGCCCCCCCATGTACTCATAGCGGTAGTCATGGGTGGTATACAGGCCGCGCATGCTGTTGAGTACGTCGGCTATCGTCCGATAGCCATAAGCCCGGATATCCTCGGCGGTAACGATGGCTACCGCCGAGGGGGAGTCACTGACCTGCTGGGCAAGTTTGGAGGCAGGAACGACATCCCGCTGCACCAGTTGCTCAAATGGCGTTTCCGAAAAGTCCTGTGTGCTTTCGGCGCAAACCGCACCGGCCAGCAATTGCAGACCGAGCCAGACTGATACCGCTCTCACCCCAGCAAATTTCACCGCCGTCTCCCCATTCAGGGGAGCATCGAAACACAGACACTCACACCCTGTCAAATTTAACACTTTGCCATTTTATGGTGAATGAATAGGCTTTTAATAAGGGCGCCGCGATCACGCAATCCTTGTTTCGTCACACCCTTTTTCCCGGATAATCTCGTCCCGACATCGCCACTCAGGCGCCCCGATTTCCGGTACGCAAACCACAGCCCGACCCGCCACGCCTCCCGCTGCCTTCCATGTTTCAACTCATCCTCGAACAAGCCCTCAACGGCCTGCAATTCGGCCTCATGCTGTTCCTGCTCGCCGCCGGGCTGACGCTCGTCTTCGGCATCATGGATTGCATCAACCTGGCCCACGGTTCGCTCTACATGGTGGGCGCTTACTTCGTCGCTGCCGCCACGCAGGCCGCCGATTCGTTCTGGATCGGGCTGGCGGTCGGGGTTGCCGGTGCGGCGATACTCGGGCTGTTGCTCGAACTGGCACTCTTCCGCCGCTTGTACCAGCGCGACCACCTCTCCCAGGTGCTCGCCACCTTTGCGCTGATCCTGATCGCCAACGAGACGGTGCGCGCCATCTGGGGGCCGGCAGCGCTCATGCTCAATCCCCCCGAGGCGCTGGCCGGGCCGGTCGAGATTGGCGATTTCTTCTACCCGGCCTACCGGCTGCTCATCATTGCCTTCGGCATCGCCATTGCCGGCCTGCTCTATCTTTTGGTGGCCAAGAGCCGGGTCGGCATGTGGGTACGAGCCGGGGCCGCCAACCGCGAGATGACGGAAGCGCTCGGCATCAATGTGCGCGGCCTGTTCACCGCCGTTTTCGTCTTTGGCGCTGCCCTGTGCGCGCTGGCCGGCGGTCTGCTCGGCCCGCTGCTCGCGGTGCAGGTGGGCATGGGCGAGAGCGTGCTGATCCTGGCTTTCGTGGTCATCATCATCGGCGGCATCGGTTCCATCCGCGGCGCCCTGGTCGGCAGCCTGATCGTCGGCACGGTGGATACCCTGGGCCGGGCCTTGCTGCCCACCTTGCTGCGCGCCACCCTGCCCGCCGATGCGGCCTCCACCCTCGGCCCGGCACTGGCGTCCATCCTCATTTACCTGCTGATGGCGGGCATCCTGTTCTTCAAGCCGCAAGGCCTCTTTCCGGCGCGCGCTTGAATGGCTTTCTACCGCCCCGCTTCCTGGCAGAAGCCGCTCTCCCTGCTGCTGCTGTGTGCCGCACTGGCCCTGCCGAGCGCACTTGCTGCCTTCGGCCAGGAGTTCTACATCGGCTTCGCCACCCGCGTGCTGATCTTTGCGCTGGCCGCTTCCAGCCTCAATCTCGTCCTTGGCTTCGGCGGCATGGTGTCGCTCGGCCACGCGGCCTTCCTCGGTGCCGGTGCCTATGCAGCGGCCATCTGCCAGCAGGCCGGCATCAACGAGGCGCTGCTCGCCTTTCCCGCCGCCATGGGCATCGCCGGGTTGTTCGCGCTGGTCGTCGGCGCCATCAGCCTGCGCACGCGTGGCGTCTATTTCATCATGATCACCCTGGCCTTCGCCCAGATGGCGTATTACCTGTTCATCTCGGCCCGCAGCTGGGGCGGTGACGACGGCCTGCCGCTCAATGGGCGAATGACCCTGGCCGGCTTCAGCCTGGCCGACGACGCGGCGCTGTTCTATGCCGCAGCCGGACTGCTGGCCCTCGCCATGTTGTTCTTCGGCCGCCTGGCCGAAGCCCGCTTCGGGCGCACCCTGCAGGCCATCCGCGAAAACGAAACGCGCATGGAAGCACTCGGCTACCCGGTCTTCCGCTACCGCCTGGTCGCCTTCGCGCTGGGTGGCGCGGTTGCCGGCCTGGCCGGGGCACTGCTCGCCAACCTGACCGGCCTGGCCAGCCCCAACCTGCTGCAATGGACGCAGTCCGGCACCCTGCTGGTCATGGTCATCATCGGCGGCGTCGGCTATCTGTACGGCGGCGTGGTCGGCGCGGCAGTACTGCTCCTGCTCGAGGAGAGCCTGGTCGGCGTCACCGAGCACTGGCACATCATTCTCGGCCTGCTGCTGCTCGCCGTCGTGCTGTTCGCCCCCAAGGGTGTCGCCGCGCTGTTCGGGAAACGCCGTGGCTGACGCCCTGCTCGATGTTCGCCGGCTCTCCCGCCGCTTCGCTGCCGTCGACGCCCTCAAGGCAGTCGATTTCAGTGTGCAGGCCGGCGAGATACATGCCCTGATCGGCCCCAACGGCGCCGGCAAAACCACCTTCATCCACCACGTTTCCGGTGCCTTGCTGCCGGATTCCGGCAGCGTGCATTTCGCCGGCCGCGACGTAACCCGGTTGAGCATGCACCAACGGGTGCGCGCCGGCATGGCCCGTTCCTACCAGATCACCAATGTCTTTCTCGGCCTGTCGGCGCTCGACAACGTGGTGCTGGCCGTGCAGGGCCGGGCCGATGCCGGCAGCAGTTTCCGTTTCTGGCGGCCGGTGCGCGACGAAACCGCCCTGTTCGACGACGCACGCAGCTATCTCGACCAGGTTGGCCTGAGCAGCAAAACCGGGGTTGTCGCTGGCCAGTTGTCGCATGGCGAGCAGCGGGCGCTGGAACTGGCCATGGCGCTGGCCACCAGACCGCAATTGCTGCTCCTCGACGAGCCAATGGCCGGCACCGGCCCCGAGGAGTCGGCACGCATGGTCGAACTGATCGAGCATCTCGCCCGTCACGTCACCATTTTGCTCGTCGAGCATGACATGGCTGCCGTCTTCCGCCTGGCCGATCGCATCTCGGTCCTGGTCAACGGCCAGTTGATCTGTTCCGGCACGCCGGACGAGGTGAAGAACGATGCTGGCGTGCGCCGCGCCTATCTCGGAGACCACCTGTGAGCGCACTGCTCGAAATTTCAGGCCTGGAGGTGGCTTACGGGCCGAGCCAGGTGTTGTTCGGCGTCGCCCTGAACATGGCTGAAGGCGAAGCGGCTACGCTGCTCGGCCGCAACGGCATGGGCAAGACGACGACCCTGCGCGCCATCTGCGGCCTGCAGCCGGTCAAGGCCGGCAGCATCCGCTTTGCCGGCGAGGAGATTGCCGGCTGGCGCCCGGACCGCATCGGCCGGGCCGGCATCGCGCTGGTGCCGGAAGGCCGGCAATGCTTCCCGAACCTGACCGTAGACGAGCATCTGGTTGCCTTTTTCGCCAATCGCCGCGGGGTGCGCACGCCGTGGACGCCAGACCGTGTCTACGACCTCTTCCCGCGCCTGCAGGAGCGGAAGAAAAACCTGGGCAATCAGCTTTCCGGCGGCGAGCAGCAGATGCTGGCCATCGGTCGCGCCCTGATCACCAACCCGCGCCTGCTCATCCTCGACGAAGCCACCGAGGGGCTGGCGCCGCTGATCCGCGATGAAATATGGGCCTGCCTGGCCCGCCTGCGCAGCGAAGGCCAAAGCGTGCTGGTCATCGACAAGTATGTGGAAAAGTTGATCGCGCTGGCCGACCGCCACACCATCATCGAACGCGGGCAGGTGGTCTGGCAGGGTGGTTCGGCTGCGCTGGATGCCGACCACGCCATTTGGCATCGCTACCTGGGACTCTGAACGCCCGCTTGCCCAAACGCTGGAGGTGGCGGGCGCCGGGAACAAGCCCGGCCACCGTCTGCTCAGGCTGCGTGCTGCCTGGGCTGGCCGCTCAACTGTGTGTCAGCTGCGCGAATTCACGTTCCGCCAGTGTTTCGTCGCCCAGATTCAACGCCACCAGGCGGCGCAGATGGGTCACGCTGTCGAGATCGATCTCGCGGCAAGCCAGACCGTAGTAGCTGGCCATGTGGTGCACGACGGCCACTTCCATGCGAATGCTCGTTCCCTGTTCGTCGAGGCGAATCTTCAGGGTACCGTGGGTGCCCACCGTGACGTACAGGGCCGCCTTCGGATGGATCAGGGCGCCTTGCAGGGAAAGGTCGAGCACCTCGACCTCGATGTCGCCATCCGGCAGGAACAGCCGGGCTTCGGTCTGGAAGGGAATACGGGAAAATCTGCGACGATTCTGGTTCAACTTTGTCTCCGTCCGCTATTTTCCCTGCATGTTACCCCAAAGCAACTTGTGCAACTGCAGCTGGAAGCGCACGTTCAGGCCATCTTCAAGTATCCAGTCGGCCAGCGACCGGGCTTCGAGCAGGCCTTGGGCAGGCGAAAAGAGAACCGGGCAAATAGCGTCGATTTGCCGCTGGCGCACCACATCGCGCGCCCATTCATAATCGCCGCGCGAGGCGATGACGATCTTGATTTCGTCGCGGCCATCGAGGCAGTCGAGGTTGGACCACAGGTTGCGCCCGACTTCGCCGGAGTCCGGCGCCTTGAGGTCCATGATGCGCGACACGCGGGGATCGACGGCGGACACGTCGAGCGCCCCCGAGGTTTCCAGCGACACGTCGTAGCCCGCATCGCACAGTGCCACCAGCAGGGGCAGGCATTCCTTCTGTGACAGCGGCTCGCCACCGGTAACGCAAACCTGGCGGGCCGGGTATTTGGCAACCTCGGCCAGCACCGACGCAATGGTCGCCGCCTCGCCACCGGTGAAACTGTAGGTCGTGTCGCACCAGCTGCAACGCAGCGGGCAGCCGGTCAGGCGGACGAACACGGTCGGCAGGCCGACCCGCGACGCCTCGCCTTGCAGCGAGTAGAAAATTTCAGTGATGCGCAGGGCCAATTACTTCTTCTTCAGTCGTTCGCGAGCGGTTTCAGCAGCCGGGGCACTCGGGTACTTGGCGATCAGGCTCTCCAGCGAGCGCCGCGCAGCACCCGCGCTACCCATTTCCTGCTGGCAGGTCGCCATGGCCAACCAGGCATCGGGCGCCTTCGGGCTGTCGGCGTACTTGGTGGTCACCACGCTCTGCGCCTCGATGGCGCGCTTGCAGTCACGCTGGGCGTACCAGGCGTTGCCCAGCCAGTACTGGGCATTGGGGGCCAGCGAACTGGCGGGGTATTTCTGTACGAAGGCAGCAAAACCGGCTGCTGCATCCTTGTACTTGCCAGCCTTGAACTGGTTCAGGGCGGCTTCGTATTCCTGCGACTCCTTGGCCGGATCGCCGCTCGCGGTGGCCGGCGCCGCGCCCGACGGGTCGTCAGCCATGGCGGAAGCCGGTGCCTCGAACTTGCGCAAACGCGTGTCGAGATCGAGGTAGAAATCCTGCTGACGCTTCTTGGCCGTTTCCAGCTCATAACTCAGCGTCTCGATCTGCCCGCGCAGGCGGGCGATCTCTTCGGCCTGGCGCTGGATCTGGGTGGACAGATCCAGCTGGGCCTTGGCCTGCTGGTCGAATCGCGCCTCCGTCTTGGTGCGGTGGTCGGCGATCTGGCGACGCGCCTCATCGTCGTCGAAGACGCCGGCCTGGGCCTGTGCGGCCCCCAGGGCGGCGAGCAAAAGGGCGATTCGAACCGGGCGCATGGCTTAGAACTCGCCGCGGCCGTCCGGGGCCTTGTACAGGATGTCGGCACGACGGTTTTCCGACCAGGCGCTTTCATCGTGACCCGGGTTCTTCGGCTTCTCTTCACCCAGGCTGACCGATTCGATCTGGTCGTCCTTGACGCCGAGCAGGGCCAGCGAACGCTTGACGGCTTCGGCACGCTTCTGGCCGAGCGACAGGTTGTATTCGCGGCTGCCGCGCTCGTCGGTATTGCCCTGGACCAGCACCTTGAAGCCCTTGTTGGCGGTCAGGTACTTGGCGTGGGCGGCGACCAGATCCTTGTACTCGTCCTTGACTTCGTACTTGTCGAGGTCGAAGTAGATACTGCGCTGCGACAGCTTGCTGGCCGGGTCGGTCAGTTCGCGCGGCAGGCCGCTGGCATCGAGGCCGCCGGCGGTGACCGGGGTCACGCCGGAGGAGGAGCCGCTGCGCGACTCGACCGGGGCGCCGGCACCGTCTTCCGGCAGCGGGGTGGTGGAACAGGCGGCCAGCAGGGCGGCCAGCAGGGCGGGGATCAACAGCTTTTTCACGAAAGTTCTCCGGTGCGAATTATTGATAGTAAGGGCCCCAGGCCGGTTCGCGGACGTCGCCGGCCGCAACCGTGAGGCGTTGTTTGATCCTGCCATCGCTGGAAACAGCCGATAGGACGCCGCGCCCGCCAATTTCCGTGGCGATCAGGATCATGCGGCTGTTGGGGGCGAAACTTGGGGATTCGTCCTTGTTCGAGTCACTCAGCACCTGGACCTGGCGGCTGGCCAGATCCATCACGGCGAGCTGGAAACGCCCCTCGCGACGGCTGATGAAGGCCAGGCTCTTGCCATCCGGCGACGGGCGCGGCGATACGTTGTAGCTGCCTTCGAAGGTGACGCGGCGCGCCTCGCCGCCACCGGCGCCAACCTGGTAGACCTGCGGGCTGCCGCCGCGGTCGGAGGTGAAATAGATGCTGCTGCCATCGGCCGAATAACGCGGCTCGGTGTCGATGCCGGAAGACTGGGTGATGCGCTGCAGGCCACTGCCATCGGCATTGACCGAATAAATCTGCGAGTTGCCGTCCTTGGACAGCACGATGGCCAGCTTGCGGCCATCCGGCGACCAGGCCGGCGCCGAGTTGGACCCCTTGAAATTGGCGATGATATGGCGCTGGCCGGAAGCCAGGGAATGCACGTAAATGACTGGCTTCTTCTTCTCGAAGGAGACGTAGGCCAGACGACCGCCATCCGGCGACCACACCGGGGAAATGATCGGCTCGCTTGAGGTCAGCGCCGTGGCGGCGTTCTGGCCATCGGAATCGGCAATCTGCAGCAGGAACTGGCCGCGCGCCTTGACCACATAGGCGATGCGGGTCGAGAAAACACCCTTCTCACCGGTCAGTTTTTCGTAAATGTAATCGGCAATGCGGTGGCCGGCCGCACGCAGCTGCGTATTGCTGGTGACGTAGGCAGCGCCACCCAGCGACACGCCCTTCTGCGTGTCGTACAGACGGAAGCGGGCCTCCATGCGGCCATCGGCACTGCGCGCGATGCTGCCGGCGGCCAGCGCATCGGCACCGCGCCCCTTCCAGTCGGCATGGTTGATCGCGGCATTTTCATCAAAGGCCAGGCCGGCGTGATCGACCATCTTGAACAGACCGCTGCGCTCCAGATCGCTGCGCACGGTGGCGGTGATGACGCGCGACGCGGCCGGGTCACCCGGGAAATCGACGATGGCGACGGGAATGCGGTTGGCGCCGGCGCCGGTGATCTCGATGGATAGTTGGGCCTGGGCCAAACCGGCAGCGCACAGGGCGACAGCCAGGAAAATTCGACGTGAAATACGGGACATTGCAGTCATTTTCAGAAAGTTTCGCGCGATTTTACTCTTCAAACGGACGGTATTTGATTTCCAGCGTGCGCTCGAAAAGCGAGGGATCATCCGGCTTGGGCAGGGGCGACGATTTGCGGATTGCCGTCTCGATTGCCCGGTCCAGCACAGCGTTCCCACTGGAGCGCTTGAGCTTGACGTCGAGCACCTCGCCGGTCGGCAATTGTTCAACCTTGAACTCCGCCTCCGGATTGCCCTGGATGCTGGGCGGCAACACGATATTGCCGCGCACCTTGCCGCGTATCTTGTTGGCGTAATCCGCCTTGCCGCGCTTGTTCGAGGCTGCCCGCTGCTCGGACTCAGCTGCTGCCGCGTTAGCCATGTGCTGGGCGTTGGCGCTGGCCTTGCTGGCCGATTTCAGTTGCGAGGTTTCGCTGGCCAGTTCCTTGCTGAAGTCGAACTTCGGCTGCGGCTTGGCCTCGGGCTTCGGCGGCTCCGGCTTTTTCGGCTCGGGCTTCGGTGGTTCCGGTTTTTTAGGTTCCGGCTTGGGTGGCTCGGGTTTCTTTTTTTCTTCCTTGACCACGATCTCCGGCTTTTTCACCGGTGGCGGCTCGACCTTGGGCTCCGGCCTGGGTTGCTGCGGCTTGACCTCCGGTGCTGGCGGAGGCGGCGGTGGCGGGGCGGCGACCTGTGTTGCCGGGCGCGGCGACGGCGCCCACAGTTCGACGTCGTAAACCTCCGGCTTGCTGCGCTTCCACTGCACGCCAAAAAACAGGAAGGCCACCAGCACCAGATGCACTAGCACGGTCAGTGCCAGCGCATATTTCCTGCCGGGTTCTTCGGGACGTTCGAGGATCATCGCTTACTTGCTGCGGGTTTCCAGGCCGACCTTGTCGAAATGCAGCTTCTTCACCTCGTCGAGCACTTCGATCACATTCTTGTAGGGTGCGTCGCCATCGCCGGCCACCAACACCGCCGGCACCTTCTCGTCGCCGCCCTTGAGTTGCTCCAGCACGCCGCGCATCTCGCGCAGGCTGCCGACCTTGGTTTCCTTGCCGCCGGTATCGAACACCGACAGGCGGCCATCCGGCTTGACCTCGACCTTCAGGTATTTATCCGGCTTGCCCGGCGCAGTGCCCGACTCGGGCAGATTGACCGAACCGGTGGTCATCATCGGCGTCGCCACCATGAAGATGACGAGCAGCACCAGCATCACATCGATGTAGGGCACGACGTTGATTTCGTTCTTGAGGCGACGTTGGCGCATTTCGCCTTACCTCATCTGGCGCTGGATGATGTTGGAGAATTCTTCCATGAAGCTCTCGTAGCGCACGGCGAGGCGGTCGATGTCGTGCGAGAAACGGTTGTAGGCAAGCACCGCCGGAATGGCGGCGAACAGGCCGATGGCGGTGGCAACCAGCGCCTCGGCAATGCCCGGCGCTACCGAGGCGAGCGTTGCCTGACCGACGTTGGACAAGCCGCGGAAGGCATGCATGATGCCCCAGACGGTGCCGAACAGACCGATGTACGGGGAAACCGAGCCGACCGAGGCGAGGAAGGCGAGGTGCGATTCAAGGGTATCCATCTCGCGCTGGTAGGTGGCGCGCATGGCGCGGCGCGAGCCGTCCACGATGTCCTTGGGGTCCAGGTTCTTCTGGCCGCGCAGCTTGGTGAATTCGCGGAAACCGGCCTCGAAGATGCGCTCCATCGAACCGGCATG